>NZ_JBFTQY010000008.1:0-137622 GCF_056399245.1 Rhizobium sp. 01N447_2 | reverse complement strand
GCTCAACGAGGTGAGTGCGCCCCAGCCTTTGGACTATCCCTATGGCAAGGGAGGTATCAACCAACGCCATCGCAAGATCGAGGGCGGCCGTTAGTTCGTGGACTGGGACGGTGGCCTAGCCGCCGTGCCGCTTTAACATCAGGTATTACCATCCGGTGGAACCTTCAATATCCCGGTTAAACCTTCTTGTCGTCGCAGCCATGCTGTTCGACTAGGTCAGAAGGCGTCAGCATTATGTGCTCAACATGACGCGATTTCGTCGATGGTGCCGGCTTGGATTGCCGCCGCCGCTCATCGACTTTCCTGACGCGGCGTCGCATCTCCCACGGATAGCCGCGACACTCTCGGGTTACCACATGAATCAGGTTTGGTTCCTGAGGCTCACAAGCGACCCGCGCTTCCACGAAGAGCAATCACCACCGGGCTATCCATGCCGCGCGAAAAGAACGCCATGGTGCTGAGCCTTCGAAAAGCCCCAAAAAGTGGCGAGACAGCGACGCGAATGGCCTGCGAAGAATTCGGCGAAACTCAGTCGATTAACGGCTTGCAATGAACGTCCGGTTGTTCCGTCTAATTTAAAATCTGAAGACGACCAATTTAAATTTTCATGTCCAACACCACTGAAGGGCGATGCGTCTACTCGCTCTCGGAGCGGCGAAGAGAGGGCCCGGACGGAGCAACGCATCTCAGCTCACTGGCTGTCGCGCATCAATGTGACCGGGCGGCAAATTCGACAGACCGATCCTGAAGAACTCGCGCGCGGTCAAGCAAGCGCCATCCCCTGGAACGCAGGCGCGGCAGACGTCAGGCCGAAGATCGTATACTTGACAGGATGTCTCTGAACCGACGCGACCGACGAGTGCGGAGCAACGCGCACCCTCGCAGCGCATTCCCTGCTCGTTCGCGGCTACGAAGCGCGCCGGCAGCAAATCGAGAGCAGCTTCTGTTTCGGTGGAAAATCTGGGCCAGGTCGGCGAAAAGGAGCAGCAGGCTCCGCAGCTTCGGCAATCAAAATCGATCAGTGATGTCATGACCCGCTCCTACCACATAATCTGCTGACCGATGGAGAGACCGGGCAGATTGAGGGCATTTATGCGGACCTTCGTCCAGTTCTTTGAAGTCGGGCACCGTCGCATTGATCGGCGCCAACGCACGTTGGGATGAGGGCGGCCCCAGCGCTTCAGGGTCATATCGGCGCTGGCCATGACCTCTGCCCGGGCGTCGGATTACATTTGAAAATCAATAGGAAGAGCTTTGCCTACGAGGGGTCAACCTTCGGCTCCGAATGGTGCTGGGCCGAATACGAAAAGCCCCAGAAGGCGAACGCGCATCGTCGTCAAAATCTCTGGACGCATTATGTTGCCTGCTTAGTCGTTTTGCTTGATCAACCCTCCGGCGGAGGTCACAACGCGTCCTGCGGCGACGGGACGCCGACGCGAATGGCCTGCGAAAAATTCGTCGAAAGACCGTCCTCGTGCGCCCTTGCAGCGATGTGTGCGGCCGACCGCAGTTGCGACAAGGGAACCGAGGTATCCAGCGCGCCCCGGTCATAGGCGTATTCCGGCAGGTATCCGTTGACGACGAGGCGCCAGTCCGTCGGCACGGCGTCGCCTGCAACGCGCATCATCTTGACGATCGTCGTCGTGCAGTTGGTCGTCAGCGAATTGTAGAAGGCGGGCGTGACCGCGAGCGCGTTTGCGTCGGAGACGTACTCACGCAGAAGAAGCCTCGCAGCCGCCGGCAACGCCCTCAGACGGTAGATCTGGACGTCCTCACCGCGAAAATTGGAGCGGAGACCGATCACATCTCTTTCGTCTGCGGCAAGGATGACCAGAGGACTGCTTTTGAAAAGGTCCGCCAGCGGTGAGAACGAACCTCCGGAAAGGCGACGCACCTCGATAGACCACGCCAGATAGCGGCCGTCGTCGAAGCCGAAGCTCATGATGACATGCGCGATGGTCGGACCTGACCAGTACGACATGAACATGTCGACGCTCTTCAACTTGTTCAGGTCGTAACTGCGCGTCGTCCATCGTTCCGTGAAGTCGGTGGCGCTGCGCCACTCGAAATCGCGGACATTTGTCAGCGTCAACAGATCACCGTCGAATTCGCCGGTGACCTGACGTGCGACGTCCGGAGCCCACGCTCCATTTGCCGGCGGTTCGATCGTGCTCCACCAGACGAGAACAAGGACGAACGCGGCCGCAAACGCGAGGACCGCACGAAAGCGCCTCCTGCCAAAGAGCGTCACGATGACCCAGGCGCCAAAAAGCCCGAACAAGATGGCGCTGGCTTGCCTGCCGACCTCGGGCAACGGCAAGCGGTACCAAAGCGCGAGCGACGACCAGGCCGATGCGAAGGCGACAAGCAACACGAGCACTGCAATGACGATCGCACGGACCGGTCGAACCATTTTGCATTTCCAAACGAGTTTGAAGCGTCCGTCCTGATCGTTGGACCCTATCGGTTTCCGGGCTCGAAGCCCAGAGCCGATMCGAAGCGACGAGGGCTCCGGATCCTCCATTTTGGTATGGCTTGAATTCCGCTTGCGCGACCGACGGTGCCAACAGGCATGACAAGACCAAGGTATTCCTCCGCGAAATCATTTCCTCTCCCTCCAAAGCACCAGGGGACGAGAGGGGGAGGCCTCCAACACAACGAGTTCTGGCAGCTATCTGTCTTGAAGCTGCGGGTCGCGTCATCCGCAAGCGTGATCCGGCAGATGGGCGCCAGGTGATCGTTGGGTTGACAAATGAGGGTCAGTCGATGAAGGCGGAGGCGAGAGTATGCCTCGAGATCAATCGCGCGCCTGGCCTTGCCGTGGCTTTCAGAGCTCGACTGCGCAAAGAGCTCCATCTCCTTCGGCTCTTCATGGAAACCGCCAGCGCAGATGCCTGCCAGTGAATTGCGGAAAGTAACAACGGCCCATATCGAACGCGCCGTGCGAAAGCGATCTCGATTTTTTAATGTGTTTCACCGTAGAGATTGTCCACAGTGCCCCTGATTGAGGAAACCTGCCGTGAAATTGTTCGACTGGCTGATAGGATATAAACCGGCGCCGAAGGGCGTGGACCGCCAATCGACGGCAACGCTTCGCAATGATCTTCTCGCTATCAATAGAAAGACTGCGCCGTTCGTCGTTCGTGACGGCAAGCCGGAAGGCGTCGATCTTGTCGCTGAATGGAAGATCGTTGATGCCCGCTGGTACGAACTATTCGCCAAAGCCGGCCTGCAAAAGGTGTTTAAGGTGCTGATGAAATTCGATCCTTCCAATTGCGAAGTCCGCGTCGTCGATCAGGAATGGTCCGTCGAATGGCGCGCCGGCGTGCCCACGCTTGCGTTGAGCGCTAATGCGTTCCGCGGTCGGAAGTGGGAAAAAAGCTTCGAGATGGCCTTTGCCTTCAAGGAAGACCTGTCCTACGGCAAGGTTTACGAATATCGCTTCAATACCGCCGAAATAAAGACGCCCCTCATTGAGGCCGCTCATCGGGCTGGCTGGGGCTGGAGAGGCGTGGCGTTCGGGAAGTTGTGAGCCAGCGTCCAAACCGCGCCATCCCGGTCGTCCTCGATTCCGGCGAGGTCAGCTAGAATGGCCTCGTCTCGAGGCGAGGCAAGATGGCAAGAACCTATCTGTATGAAGCCGCCGACGCGGTGATGACGCGCAAGATCAGCGGGTCAGATCTGCGCGCCTGGGCCTGCGCGATTGCCGAACGAGCGGGGCCCATTGAGCGGCTTTCTGGCGGCTCGGAAACATCATCCGGTAGCACTGAGGTAACGATGACGATCGCATCTGAAACATGCATGCGCTGTATCCAGTGCTACCCGAACAATTTGTACGTTGGCTGCTTTCTCGCAGCAGCCAAAACTTCGGCATGTCATTCGGACAGTGTATGGCTGCCCCCAACGCGTCCGCAGGTAGCGAAGAGATGATGCGTGACTGGCTACTTCAAAGACGCTTCAGATGGCCGATCAGAACCGATGAATGCGTAAGCCGAGTATCTTCTCGCAAACGACCACCACGATGAGTGTCAAAATAATCGAGCAAGTCGAGACCGCCGCCGCCTCGGGGGTAAAATTGGTGCGCAGGTAATCGAACAACTGGATCGGCAGCGTCGATGTGCCGACATTCTTCAGCATGAAGGAAATGGTGAAGACGTCAAATGAGACGATGAAGGCGAACAGGCAGCCGCCGATGACACCGGGCTTGATCAGTGGCAGCATGATCCGCCAAAAACGGGTGAAACGGCCGGCCCCGAGACTTTGCGCCGCCAAGCTCCAGGACGGATCATAGCTTTCCATCGACGCCGAGACATTGATGAATACGAAGGGCAGCGTGATCAGCACGTGGCCGACGAGCAGCCCGACGATCGTCTGCGTGCCGATGCCGATCGAATAGACGAAAAACAGCAGCGAGATCGCGGTCAAGACTTCTGGCAACAGCAGCGGCGCCAGCATGGCGATCCGCACCGTGTCCTTGAACTTGCCGGCATACTGCACATAGAACATCGCCGCCATCGTGCCGATGATACCGGAGACTATCGTGGTCAGCGTCGCGATCCACAAGGACGTGCGGATTGCCCGCATGAACACTTCGTTGTTGAAGAACACCAGATACCAGCGAAATGACAACCCCTGCGGCGGGAAGGTGAGGAAGGCGCCAGCATTGAACGACGCCCCGACGACGACCAAGATCGGCGCCAGGAGAAAGGCGTAGATGACCAGGCAGTAGAGCGTGAGGAAGGGTTTCGACATGTCTTTTATGCCTTCCATTTCATGACGGTCAGCCGTCCGAAGAGGGCCACCACGATCGCGCCTGTGACCGACATCATCAGCGCCAGCGCGGAACCGAACGGCCATTGGAACGTGTCGATCAGGGCATCGACCACCGTCACGGCCATGGTTTTGACCCGAAGGCCGCCGATCAACGAAGGCGTCACATAGGCACTTAGCGAGAGCACGAACACCAGGATGCAGCCGGCCTGAATGCCGGGCATCGACAGCGGCAGCGTGATGCGCCGGAAGGCCTTGAACTTGGAGGCGCCGAGCGAACGAGCGGCCGATTCCAACGACGGATCGATGCCCTGGATCGCGCTCATTATCGGCAGGATCATGAAGGGCAGGAATACATGCACCAGCGCAATGACGATGCCGAGGGCATTGTACATCAGCGGCAGCGGCCCATCGATCAGGCCCCAGCCAGTCAGCGCGCGGTTGATAAGGCCGTTATTGCCGAGCAGGATCGTCCAGCCGTAGCTGCGAATCACGATGCCGACCAGAAGTGGTGAGAGCACCAGTCCGTAACCGAGGGAGCGGATCACAGATGTGCCCCGCGCCAGCTGCCAGGCCACCGGGTAACCGAGAACCAGACAGGCAAAGGTGGTCACGAAGCCGATCAACAGCGTGTTGACCATCTGGTTGATGTAGAAGATGTCCGAGAAGAACTTGCTGTAATTGCCGGTGGTAAAGCCCGGCGCATAAGGCGTGCCCTGCCCAGGCACGCGAAAGCTCATCACGATGATATTGAGATACGGCAGCACGAGAAAGAAGCCGAGCAGGATCGCGGCGGGCGCGATCAACAGCAGCGGCCCGAACCGTTTTTTGGCGCCTGCGTTCATGCCGCAGATCCAAGCGGCCAGAAGCGGTCTGAAGGTGCACGCAACAGCACCTCCTCGCCATCGGCGAATCGTATCCGCGGAAACGTCTGGACGTTGACGACTGCGCCGTCCGCCAGCTGTAGCCGGTAATCGACGAGGCTACCGGAATAATAGCTGGACAGAACTTTGGCGGGCACGCCCGCCTCCTTGGAGGATATCGGCAGCAACTCGACCGCTTCCGGGCGCAGCGCCAAAACAAGTTCGGTATCGTCGGCATAGTCGTCGGCAACGTCGACCTCGCCGAACACGGTGGCGACCACCGTGCGGCCGGCGGCCTTGCTGACCTTGCCGCGGACGATATTCACCTGACCGACGAATTCCGCCACTTCCAGATTTGCCGGACGCTCGTAGATGTCGGAAGGCGTTCCGATCTGGGCGATACGGCCGCTGAACATCACCACCACCCGGTCGGACATGGTCATGGCTTCTGCCTGGTCATGGGTGACGTAGACGGTGGTAATTCCGACGCGGCGCTGCAGGTCGCGGATGAATATCCGCATCTCCTCGCGCAGCTTGGCATCGAGATTGGCGAGCGGTTCGTCGAGCAGCAGGATTTTAGGTTCGATGACGAGCGCACGCGCCAGCGCCACGCGTTGCTGCTGACCGCCGGAAAGCTGGCGCGGATAACGGTCGGCATAGCCGGCAAGCTGCACCATATCCAGCACGTCGGATATGCGGGTGCGGATCTCGCCCTTCGGTATCCTGCGCATTTCCAGCCCGAAGGCGAGATTCTTTTCCACCGTCATATGCGGGAAAAGCGCATAGTTCTGAAACACCATGCCGATATCGCGTTTCTCGACCGGCATATGCACGACATCGCGCCCGTCGAAGCGGATCGCCCCATGGGTCGCATCCTCGAACCCGGCGATCATCTTCAATGTCGTCGTCTTGCCGCATCCGGACGGGCCGAGCAGCGAGATGAACTCACCCTCGGCAATCTTGATGGAAATGCCGTTGACTGCGAGACCCTGCCCGTAGTCCTTGGTCAGCTTTTCAATGCTAACCTCTGTCATGAATTGTCACTTTCCAATTGCCTGGAGCCAACCGTCCAAAGATCCTCCGCAAAAAAACCGATCATGGCTCGGCCACAGGGGTGAGCCATGATCGCAGCGGGGGAAATCACTTTAAGGTCTTCGCCCAGCGTTCGGCGAGCTCGCCTTGCTTTTCGTTGACGAAGTTCCAGTCCCAGGTGAGGATCTTGTCCATGTCGGCGCCTGAGACCGGCACGCTGGCCTTGAGATCAGCGGGCACCACGACCTTGGAATTGGTCGGCGAGATGAAGAACTGTTTCATCATCATCGTCTGTACGTCGGGCGACAACAAGAAGTTGGCATACTGGTAGGCCAGTTCCTTCTCCGGGCCATTGGCAAGGATGTTGATGGTTTGGTCGAACATGAACATCCCTTCTTCCGGGATGATGCAATCGACCGGCAGTCCCTGAGCCTTCAGGCGGGCAATCTCGCCGAAATCGAACGGGGCGACGACGATTTCGCCTGACGCGAGACCGGTGGAAAGGTTGAAGTCCACCTGAATGACCGAGCCCAGCTTTTCGAGCGCGGCAAAGCCAGCGTCGACATCATACTGGTCCTTGCCAAAAATCTTCGAAAACAGCAGCAATTCCATCTTGCCGGCGCTGTTGGCAAAATTGTAGAGGCCGATCTTGCTTTTGAATTCCGGGTTGGTCCAAAGATCCTTCCAACTTTTTGGCGGTGTCTTCACCATGTCCGTGCGGTAGCCGATGCCGATCGGGGAAACGGCGCCGATCGCGCCCCAGCCGTCGGTCTTCTTGGCCAGCGGATAAAGGTCGGCATAGTTCGACAGCTTCGACAGGTCGAGCTTCTCGAAGAAGCCTTCCTTGCGCAGCCCCGAGGCGAAGACCTCGTTGGTCATCACGATCGAATAGGGCGGCTTGGTAACGCCGGCGGCCCGCAGATTCGCCCCGAACACGCGGCCGTTTCCAACGTCCAGCGTCACGGCCGCCCCGCTCTGCTTGGTGAATTCCGGCGCCACTGTCGAGCGCCAGTACTGTTCCCATACCCCGCCCAGCGTCGGCACGATCAGCGTCTTAGATTGTGCACGGGCCGGAAGTCCCATGAGACCGGCGGCAGCGAGTGCCCCCATTCCGGCAAGCGTCTGCCGCCTAGTCAAATCCATCATTTTCCAGTTCCCCTTAGTTGCGATCCTTGATCGTTGTGCCGGCGGTTTTCCGCTTCTGCGCACGAGTCAGTCGACTTCAGTCACCCATCAGCCTTTCGAGAAAGCCTGTTTCGTCTTCAGGTCGATATATTCACCGTAGGTAATCGGCTCGTATTTCGCGCCGCCCTTTAAGAAAGGCGCCAGGCACTCGATCACCGTGTCCTTCGACGGGTTGAGGAAGAACGGGATCGACTGGCGGCGGGCCGTGCCCTTGAAGCCGCTCGGCGGATTGGCGACCCGATGCGGGGTCGAGACCCACTCGTCGTTGCTCCAGCGCATAAACGCATCGGCGATGTTGATGACATAGGCACCCTCGATCGACGGCGCGTCAAGCCAGTCGCCATTGCGGTTGCGCACTTGCAACCCGCCTGCCGACGCTTCCGAGCGCAGGATGGTCATGAAGCCGTAATCAGTGTGGACGCCGGCGCGCATCTGGCCCGGCAGCGGTGCCTCGTCCTGTTCGGGATAGTTGATGACGCGCAGTGCCGAAAGGTGGTTCTCGAAGGACGGCTCGAAATAATCCCGGTCAAGCCCGATCGCCTGGCAGAAGATCCGGCGCATGTGCTTGGCCAGGATTTCCATTTCCTTGAAATAGTCGTGGAAGGCCCGCTCGATCCCTTCCGGCCTGTCGGGCCACGTATCGCCCGGCAGGTTCTTACCGAAATTCAGGCTTTCCTTGTAGTCGCCCGGCGTCTTGATGCCGAGCGTCGCAGCCAGCGCCTCCTCGGCGAGCGGCGAGAAGGCGACGCCGCCCATCACGCTCGTGCCGCGCCCTTGCGTCGTTTTCCAGTCTTGCGGGTAATCGAAAAAGGCGCGGGCGAGATGATGGAGCCGCGAGGTAACGTCCGGCGAAACACCATGGCCGGTGACAAGGAAGAAGCCGGTGTCGCGACAGGCGGCCTCGATCGCCTTCACCACATCGGCGCTACCCGCCTCATTGCGGATGAAGGGCCCCACGTCGATGACGGGAATGCCGGCCCCGACACTGTTGGACGACGCGGTATGGGCGTTCGACATGGACATAAGCCTACCTCCAAACTCGACTGACAAACAGATGTTGACAAAAACATCTGTTGTTGTCCATATCAAAAATAACGAAACTTCAACCCAGTGAACTAGACAAGATGGATGACCTTGCCCCCCAGGAAGCGGCCGTCCTGGCAATCATTAAGGACAACCCTTTCGCAGGGCAGCAGGAGATCGCGTCGATGCTCGGCCTGGCCCGCTCGACCGTGGCTGCCCACATCGTCCAGCTGATGCAGAAGGGCTATATTCTCGGCCGCGGTTATGTGATGCCGGCCAGGACACGAGCCGTTTGCATCGGTGGTGCCGTGCTCGACCACAAGTACCGCGCCAAGGAAGCTCTTGTGTTCGAAACCTCCAACCCGGTGGATGGCATCCGCAGCCTCGGCGGCGTTGCCCGCAACGTCGCGGAAAACCTCGCACTGCTGGGTACTTCGACGAGCTTCGTCTCGATCGTCGGCGATGACGAAGGCGGAAGGGCGATCCTGAAGCATATGCGCGACCGGGGCATCGATGTGAGCCAGGTCGTCACCACCTCGGAACGCCCGACAGCCGAATATGCCGCGATCCTCGATCCACAGGGCGAACTTGTTCTCGGCATTGCCGACATGGGCATTTTCGACCTGCTCCTGCCGAACCATATCGAGCGGATCTGGCCGCATCTGGCCGCCGCCAGCTGGGTGTTTTCCGACTGCAACCCGCCCGCCGAAATGCTGGCAGCCCTGATCGCCAAGCGCCAGGGCGGCGCCCGCTTCAAGCTAGCGATCGACGCGGTCTCGACCCCCAAGGCTGCTCGCCTGCCGAAAAATCTGACCGGCATTGACCTCCTGTTCATGAATATCGACGAGGCGAATTCGATCCTGAAGCGCCAGGGCCACGAAACGATCGAGGATGCTCGCGAAGCGGCGCTTGCGCTGCAGGCAGCCGGCGCACGGGAAGTGATCGTCACCATGGCTGCACGTGGCATTGCAGTTGCCGGGATCGAAGGCGCCAAGACGTTTCCGGCCGTCACTGCCCGGCCGATCGACATTACCGGCGCGGGCGATGCGATGATTGCTGGTACGCTTCACAGCATCCTGAACGGCGAAAACACCTATGCCGCGGCCCGCACCGGCGCGCTGCTCGCCACGCTGACGACGGAAAGTACCGCCAGCGTCCACACCGAATTGTCCGAACGCTTCCTCGAAGCGAACATGCACCGGCTTGTCGGCTAACCTCGCCGGCTGAATCAAGGAATTTTGAGAATGACCCTCATGAAGCCCCGACTGAGCCGCGAAGTGGCCGAAGCCATTGCAGCCGGCAGCCCGGTCGTAGCGCTTGAATCCACCATCATCACCCATGGCATGCCTTATCCGGCCAACCTCGAAACGGCCCTGGGTGTGGAAGCGGTGATCCGTGAGAACGGCGCCATTCCGGCCACGATCGCTGTCGTCAAGGGCGAGCTGCGCGTTGGCCTTGAGCATGATGAGTTGAAAGAGCTGGCGCAGTCAAAGGGCATCGTGAAGGCCTCTGGCCGCGACCTGGCCGTTGCCATGATACGCGGTCAGTCAGCCGGCACGACGGTTTCGGCCACCATGCTGATGGCGGAACTCGCCGGCATCGACGTCTTTGCGACCGGCGGCGTCGGCGGCGTGCATCGCGGCGCCGAGCAGACCTTCGACATCTCCGCCGACCTGACGGAATTGGGCAGAACGAAAACCGCTGTTGTCTGCGCCGGCGTAAAATCGATCCTCGACATCGCCAAGACGCTCGAATATCTCGAAACTCAGCGGGTACCGGTGATCGCCTACGGCACCGAGGATTTCCCGGCTTTCTTCACGCGCAGGAGCGGCTTCAAGGCCGACCATCGCCTCGACACGCCGGAAGAGATCGCCAAGGCGATGTGGTTGCACCATCAACTCGGCACGGGCACCGGCCTTTTGATCGCCAACCCGATCCCGGAAGCGTCAGCGCTGGCGCCAGACTTCATCGACGGCACGATTGCCGATGCGGTGGCCGATGCCGACGAACGTGGCATCGACCGCAAGGATCTGACCCCCTTCCTGCTCGCCCGCATCAACGAATTGACAAAGGGCGAAAGCCTCAAGGCCAATATTGAACTGGTGAAGAACAATGCCCGCCTCGCCGCCAGGATAGCCGTCGCCTACGCACCGCTGAAGAAGGCCCGCAACTGAAAATCAAACAGGGGAACTGCCATGAGCTACGAGACGATCCTTTACGAGAAGGATGCCAGCGACAAGTTCGCGACGATCACCATCAATCGCCCCGACAAGATGAATGCGATGAACAAGGTGGTGATCCGTGAGATCGATGCGGCCGTGGCTGCAGCCGTTGCAGATCCCGATGTCAACGCGCTGGTCATCACCGGCGCCGGCCGCGCCTTCTCCGCCGGTTACGATCTGCAGGGCGGCGATTTCGACGTCGATATCGATTTTTGGCGCGAGGACATGTCCGAGAATGCCGAAGCGCTGCTCAACATCTGGCGCGCCCCGATTCCGGTCATCGCCTCGGTCAACGGCTATGCCCTGGCTGGCGCGCTGGAACTGATGATGTGCTGCGATCTGGCGATTGCCGCCGACAATGCCAAGTTCGGCGAACCGGAAGTGCGTCACAATTCCGGTCCTCCGGCGCTGATGATGCCTTGGTTGCTTGCCACTCGCGACGTCCGCTGGCTGATGTTCACCGGCGACATGGTGGACGCGCAAGAGGCGCTGCGCATGCATCTGATCAACAAGATCGTGCCCGCCGATCAGCTCAAGGAAAAAACCGAGAACTTGGCCCGTAAGCTGGCCCGCATGCCCCTGCCTGCGCTGAGATACACCAAGGCCTCGATCAACAACCAGCAGATGGTTGCCGGCCTGATGCCGTCCTTCCAGTACAATATCGAGGCGATCGCGGCCCTACATGTAACCAAGCCGGGTCGTGACTGGATGGCCAACCTCGCAAAGATGTCGCTGAAGGAATATCTCGCTTTCCGCGACAATCCGTTCAAGGGCCTCGACTGAGGTCCCGGCCATGCCCGCAAACACGATCGATGCCATGCGGGCTTTGATGGCGCCGCGCTCCGTCGCGGTCGTCGGCGCCACCGAGCGTGCCGACGCCTCCTCAAGCTACGTGATGAAGAACCTGATGCGCTTCGGGTATCAGGGAAAGATCATCCCTGTGCATCCGAAGGCTGAAGCAGTCTTCGGTTATCGCGCCGCCCCCTCCCTGCGCGCACTCGACGCCGCCCCGGACGTTGCGGTGATCGGTATCGCCGCCGACAAAGTGATCGCAGCACTGGAAGAGGCAGGCAGCACCGGCGTCAAGGCCGCCGTCGTGTTGGCCTCCGGTTTTGCCGAATTGGACGAAGCCGGCCGCGAACGCCAGCGACAACTGGTCGAGATCGCCGGGCGCTACGGCATGGCCATCTGCGGCCCCAATTGCCTTGGTCTTTTCAATCTCACATCAGGCGCGGCCCTTTATGCCTCCAGTCTTTCGGCCAATCTCCAGAAGGGCCGTTTTGCAATCCTCTCCCATTCTGGCGCCAGCGCCATCGCGCTCGGCAATACCGGCCGCTTCGGCCTCAGCCACATCGTCTCCTCCGGCAATAGCGCTGCAACCGACATTCCCGCCTATCTCGAATTTCTGGCAAGCGACGAAGACACCGGCCCGGTCGGTATCGTCATCGAAGCCATCCGCGCGCCGGAGGAACTGGCAGCCGCCATGGAAAAAATGCACGCGGCCAACAAACCAGTCATTGCGCTGCGTGCTGGCCGCTCCAGCCGCGGCGCCCAGGCGACGGCTGCCCACACCGGCTCGCTCGCTGGCAGCAACGATGCCTACCGCGCTTTCTTTCGCCGCACCGGCATCATAGAAGTGCCGGACATGGACGGCTTCATGGAAACGGCAACGTTGTGCCTGACATTGAAGACACGCCCGGTAAAACCCGGTGTCGCGATCGTCGGCGTGTCCGGCGGTGGTGTCGCGCATGTCTCCGACATTGCCGATGAGGCCGGCCTTTCGATGCCGGACCTGCAGCCCGAGACGGTCGCGAAGATGAAGACACTGCTGCCGCCCTTCGCCACGCCGCAGAACCCGCTCGACACGACCGGCATCGTTTTTGCCGACGGCCAAATCTACCGCGACGTGCTGACCGCCTTGTCCGAAGATCCATCGATCGGGCTGATCGTCGCCTCGCAGGATGCCCCGGGCGGGTTAGACGACTTCTGCGCCCGCGAATATCTCGGCATCGCCCAGGCGGTGTCGGATTATGCCGAAGCGGGCAAGGCGCCGGTCGTGTTCATGAGCAACCTCTCCTGCGGCCACCATCCGGCCGTCGAAGGGAAGCTGTCGAACGTGCCTGTCCTGCGCGGCACGAAAAGCGCCTTGACCGCTATCAACAGTCTGATCGATCAGAACCGGCTTGTATCATGGCCCGGAGCCGCAGCCTCCGACAGGAAATCCTTGCCTGCAGGTGCTTTGACCGAACGCCAAGCCAAGATCCTGCTGGCCGCGGAAGGCCTGCCTGTTCCGCAACAACACCTCGTCACCAGCGCCGATGAAGCCGCCAGCGCGGCCGCAAAACTCAGCTTCCCGGTGGTGATGAAGATCGAGTCGCCGGATATCCAGCATAAGACCGAGGCCGGCGGCGTAAAACTCGGCATCGCCTCGGAACCGGAGGTTCGGCAAGCCTTCGACGCGATCATGGCAAGCGCCCGGGCCTACGCCCCGGATGCCGATCTGCTTGGCGTGTCGGTGCAGGAAATGGTGACAGGCGGCGCGGAAGCGCTGGTCGGGCTGGTTCGCCACGAGCCCTTCGGTTTCGGCCTTGTCGTCGGCATCGGTGGCGTGCTGGTGGAACTGATCAAGGATAGTGCCTTCGACCTTCTGCCTATCGATCTCGCCCGCGCCGACGCTATGATCGGCAAAACCAAGCTCGCCTCACTGCTGGAGGGCTATCGCGGCTCACCTAGGGCCGATCGCCAGGCGCTGGCAAAATTGCTGGTCAAGCTTTCGGATTTCGCCGCCCGTTATGGCGACGATATCGAGGCTGTCGACCTCAATCCGGTCGCCGTTCTGCCGGATGGCGAGGGCGTGCGCATTCTCGACGCGCTGATCATCCCGCGCGCGAAGACGTGACGAGCAGACCCGGCGCAGCTTCGGCTGCCGTATCCGCGCGACCGAGCCAGGAGAGCCGTTCCGTCAGCAGCGTATAAAAACCGTCGGCGTCGACGTCGCGCATGAACAGCGCATTTTTCGGCCGCCCCGACACATCCCACCAGTCGGCGACGGTCATGCCCTTCGTGAGCTCGGACTCCGTCTCGATCTCCACATTGCAGAAACGACCGGAATAAAGTTCCGGCTTCAGGAGATAGGCAATCACGTTGGGATCGTGCAGCGGCCCACCATCGCTTCCATATTTAGCGACGTCGAAGCGTTCGAAATAATGAAGCCATCCGACCACGGCATCGCTGAGCGGTGTTCCAAGCGCCTGGATTGCAGCGACACGTACCCGTGTCGTCAGCGTCTTGTGGGTGACGTCGAGCGGCATCATCACGATCGGCACGCCCGATCCGAAGACAACAGCTGCGGCCGGCGGATCGACGTAGATGTTGAATTCGGCGGCGGGCGTAATGTTGCCGCCCTCAAACAGTCCGCCGCCCATCAGCACGAGCTGTTTGATCCGGCCGGCGATMTCCGGCGCCCGGGTCAGCGCCCTGCCGAGATTGGTAAGTGGCCCAAGCGTGCAGACGGTGACTGTGCCGGCCGGTTCGTTCTGCAGGGTGTCGATGATGAAATCGACGCCGTGCTGTTCCTGCATCGGCATGCTCGGTTCAGGAAGATCCGCCCCATCCATGCCGGTCGCGCCATGCACGTGCTCGGCGGTGACCAACGGTCCGGTCATCGGCCGATCGCAGCCGGCAAACACCTTGATGTCTGGACGGCCGGCGAGTTCGCAGATCTTGCGGATGTTTTTGGACGTCAGCGACAGCGGCACATTGCCGGCAGCGCCAACGATGCCGAGAACATCGATTTCCGGGCTCGCCAGAGCCAGGAGTATGGCCAGCGCATCGTCCTGCCCCGGATCCGTGTCGATGATGATCTTTTGTGCCATTTGGGGCTCACTCTCGGAAACAAAATTTAGGCGACATGGTTGAGCGGTTCGCTTGCCCGCCATTTCGCCAGGAGATCGTTCTTGCGCTTTTCGAAGCGCTGGATGGATGCGAGTTTGACATGCCCGAAACCGCGGATCATGTCCGGCAGGCCGGCAAGCTCGGTGGCAACCGACGGATTGCCGGCACCGAGCGACTGACTTAGCTCGATGACGAGCGTGACATAATCCCCGATCAGCTGGCGCTCCAGTCGACGCTCGGCGGTGCGGCCAAACGGATCGAGCCGCGTGCCTCGCAGGAACTTCAGTCTTTCCAGCACTGCGAAGGCCGGTCGAATCCAGGCGCCGAAGGCGATCTTGGCCGGATGGCCGGTTCGCTGGTCGATCTTCGAAATCATCGGCGGCGCCAGATGATGCTTGATCTTGAAATCGCCTTCGAACTGTTCGGACAGTTTCTTTTCGAAACTGCGGTCGCGGTGCAGTCGGGCGACCTCGTATTCGTCCTTGTAGGCCATCAGCCTGAAGGCATTTTTGGCAACCGCTTCGGCAAAACCCGTCTGGCCACCCAGCCGCGCCTCGGCGGATGCAGCAACCCCCACCAGATCCGTATACCGCTTTGCATAGGCCGCATTCTGGTAATTGGTGAGGAAGGCGACGCGCTTGGCGACAATCTCATCCAGCGTTTCGGCCCGGGGTTCGGCCTTGACGAAACGGGCCTCACGGGCCACGGCCTCGATATCCACCGCAGCGCGACGGCCCCAACCGAAGGCGGCGCGGTTCATGGCGATGCCGGTACCGTTGAGTTCGATCGCCTTGTCGATGGCGGCAAGGTTGATCGGCACCAGGCCACGCTGCCATGCATGGCCGAGCAAGAACATGTTGGCAGCGATTGCATCGCCCATCAGCGCAGTTGCCAGATCCGTCGCGGCAACCGTCTCGACGGCGTTGTCCCCGGCCGCGCGGCGCAGCGACTTCAACGTGGCCTCCTGCCGGAAATCGATCGTCGAGTCCTTCACGAAGGACGCCGTCGGCGCAAAATGGTCGTCGATCACCGCCCGCGTCTTGTTCTTCGCAAACGAGGTCAGCGAATTCTTCTGGGCGGCCACGACAATGTCGAAGCCGAGAACGAGATCGCTTTCGCCAGGACCGACCCGCGCCGCGTGGATCTGGGCCGGATCCTTCGCCAGCCGGATATGCGACACCACCGAGCCGTTCTTCTGGGCAAGTCCCGTCTGGTCAAGCGTCGTCAAAGCCAGGCCGTCGAGAAGTGCCGCCTGGGCGAGGATGGCGCTGACGGTTATGACGCCGGTGCCGCCGATACCGGCAAGCAGCATGCTGTAGGGCGTTTCGAACGTCGCTGTAAAAACCGGCAGCGGCAGGTCGTCGGTCTTGACCGATTTTGACTTCGCCGCCGGCTTGCGGATGCTGCCACCTTCGACGGTCACGAAGCTCGGGCAGAATCCCTTGATGCAGGAAAGGTCGGTGTTGCAGCTTGACTGGTTGATGCGGCGCTTGCGGCCAAACTCGGTTTCCTGCGGCTCGATCGAGATGCAGTTCGACACGGCGGAACAGTCGCCACAACCCTCACAGACCAGTTCATTGATAAAGGCGCGTGTGTCGGACACCGGATAGGCACCGCGCTTGCGGCGACGGCGTTTTTCGGCGGCGCAGACCTGGTCGTAGATCAGCACCGTGACGCCCGCGATATCTCGCAGCTCCCGCTGCACCGCATCGAGTTCGTCGCGATGGTGCACGGAGACCGCACGTGGAAGGTTGCCCTGCCACACATCCGGCCGTTCGGCGACCACGACGACACGCGTCGCGCCCTCCGCCAGCATCTGGGAAACGATGCCCGGCACGGTGACGTCACCGTCATGTTTCTGGCCGCCGGTCATCGCGACTGCATCGTTATAGAGGATCTTGTAGGTAGCGTTGACCTTGGCCGCAATGGCGGCGCGAATGGCGAGTACACCGGAATGGAAATAGGTGCCGTCGCCCATGTTGACGAAGATATGCTTCTCGTCTGTGAATGGCGAAAGGCCGATCCACGAACCGCCCTCGCCGCCCATCTGGGTGAAGGTTGACGTGTTGCGATCCTCGTTGCCGATGATCATCATGTGGCAGCCGATGCCGGTGGAAGCGCGGCTTCCCTCCGGCAGGCGGGTGGACACGCTGTGCGGACAGCCGGAACAGAAATAGGCCTCGCGCTTCAAGGCCGTCGCCTCGATCTCCATGGCGAGCGCCATTTCATCGACGAAACGGGCCTTGGCCTGCAAGGTCGCATCGAAATCGCCAAGCCGCGACAGGATCGCCTTCGCCACGGAGAGCGTGCCGATCTGGCCGATCGCCTGCAGCAGAGGCGCACCGTTTTCCCCGGCCTTGCCGAACACGCGCGGACGCCGATCAGTGGGCAGGTTGAACAGCTGCGCCTTGATCTGGTCTTCGAGGATCGAGCGCTTTTCCTCGACCACGAGTAGTTCGTCGACCCCCGCGGCGAACTCGGCGATCCCCTGCGGCTCGAGCGGCCAGACCATGCCGACCTTGTAGAGCGCAATCCCAAGGTCGGCGGCGCGGGCCTCATCGATGCCGAGCAGGGCCAACGCGCCCAACAGATCGAGCCAGGATTTCCCGGTCGAGACGATCCCGAGCCTTGCGCGTCCAGTCGCACCCCAGAGCGCGCGATCGAGATGGTTGGCGCGGGCAAAAGCCTGGACGCCCAGCATCTTGCGCTCCAGCCGCAGTTCCATCGCATGCGGCCCGTCCGGCCAGCGCAGGGATAGGCCGTCCGGCGCAAACACGTCGTTCGGCATGACGATCAGTGGTCGGTCCGGATCGAGGTCGACGGTTGCCGAACATTCGACGATTTCCGTCTGGCACTTAAAGCCTACCCAGGCCCCGGAGTACCGGCTCATCGCCCAGCCGATGAGGCCATAGTCGATATATTCGCCGATCCCCGCCGGCGAGAGCATCGGCACCATGGCCGAAATAAGATTGTGCTCGCTTTGATGCGGAAGCGTCGAGGAGACCGCACCGTGGTCGTCGCCGACCAAGAGCAGCACGCCACCGTTGGCGTTGGTACCGATGGCATTGGCGTGGCGGATGACATCCATGCTGCGGTCGACGCCCGGACCCTTGCCGTACCACATGGCAAACACGCCGTCGTAGCGCGGCCCCTGAAACATGTCGGTCTGCTGCGTGCCCCAGACGGCGGTCGCCGCCATGTCCTCATTGAGGCCTGGCTGGAATTTCACCTGCGCCGCATCGAGAAACTTCTTGGCGCGCGCCATCTCGCGATCGAAACCGGCAAGCGGTGATCCGCGGTATCCCGAAACATATCCCGCGGTATTGAGCCCGCGCGCCAGATCCCGCTGACGCTGGATCATCGGCAGGCGCACCAGCGCCTGCGTTCCGGAGACGAGGATACGACCCCTTTCGAGGGTGTAACGGTCGTCCAGGCTGATTTTCGGTTCCGGGATATCCGGTTGGCTGTGAATCGACATCTATGCCTGCTCCATCTGTGCAACCGAAACCGGCGCCGCAAAGACTCGACCGCGATTGAGGATGGCGTTCGGATCAAAAGCGGCTTTCAGCCGGCGCATGGTGGCGATCTCGGCCTCGCTGCGGGCATAGTTCAGATAGCCCACCTTGTCGGTGCCGATGCCATGCTCGGCGGATACGCCGCCGCCGACCTGCTCGATCCCGGAAAATACTGCCTTTGCGACGTCCCTTTCGCGGCTGGTGACCATGCAATAATGCAGATTTCCATCGCCGAGATGACCGAAGATGAACGACACCGCGCTAGGATCCACCATCGATATCGACTGGGCCGTTGCGTCGAGAAACTCCTGCATGCGGCGAAGTGGCACCGAAATATCGTAACCGGCGTTTTGACCACAGGCGGTGAGAAATCCGTTGATGCCGTCCCGGATCGCCCAGAGTGTCTGAAATTCGCGAACGGAATTGGAGAGCACGACGTCGCTCGCCAGCCCGACCTCGAGCGCAGCAGCCAGCGCAGTCTCTAAGCGCTCATTGTCCTGATCCGGCGCCTGCCCCTGGATTTCGACCATGGCATACATGCCGGCACGAGGCGCCACCGGCGGGCGGATGCCCATATGCGCGACGGTGCCCTCGTAGACATTGGGGAAAATCACTTCGAAAGCGGAAAGAAGCCCAGCAAGCTCGACCCGCAGTTTCGATAACAGATCCTGCGCGGCGGCCAGCGACGGAAGCGCCAAGAACGCATTGCGCTCAATCTTCGGCTTGGGATGCAGTTTCAAACAGGCGCGGGTAATGATGCCAAGCGTGCCTTCGCTACCGATGAACAGCTGATTGAGATCGTAGCCGGAATTGTCCTTCGGCAGGCCCTTGAGCGAGGTCAGCACCGTTCCGTCTGCGAGTACGGCTTCAAGACCCATGACCTGCGCCCGGTACATGCCGTAACGCAGCACACGAATGCCGCCGGCATTGGTGCCGATATTGCCGCCGACCGTGGCGCTGCCGCGTGCGCCGATATCGACACCGAAGAACAGGCCCGCATCGCTTGCCCCCTGCTGCACGACCTGCATCGGAGTGCCCGCGCCGGCGATCAGCGTCTGTGCCACCGTGTCGATGGATTCGATGCTGCTCATCCGCTCCAGCGACAGCGATACTTCGTCGGCGACCGGCCGAGAACCGCCTGAAAGACCTGTACGCCCGCCCTGGACGACAAGCGGCTGGCCAAGATCATTGGCGACAGAAAGAATAGCGGAAACATCTGCGCTATTGCGGGGCCGTAAAACGGCAAGTGGCCGCTGGCCCTGCGCCGCCGCGTCGGCGCAATAGGCATCGGGGACGGCATCGCCGCTCAAGATTGCGGCTGCATCAAGTCGGTTTTCCAGGCGGGCGAGAAGACGGCTCAATCGGTCAGACGACACGGGCGCCCTCCCCTGGAAACTCTACGGTCCGGCCGTGCACCCCAGGATCGGCCAAATGCGATTGCGCCCATTCCTTTACCCCTTAATCCGGGGGTGAGGTTAGTCCCATTCCCCTATTTGTCAAACCTATATTTAAAAAGCAGTAGCCTTTTGAATTCGCGCATGTCATCACTATTGACCACAGATCGGGAAGGGGCGACATGATCCTCAAATACGACGAGGTTGTCCGCACGGGCATCGCCAAACAGGTGGCCGACAATATCCGTTCGGCCATCATGGACGGCCGGCTGAAGATCGACGAGCGCCTTCCAACCGAGGAGGATCTCGCCAGGAGTTTCGGCATTTCCCGCCCGACAGTGCGCGAGGCGCTGAAGCGTCTTGCGGCCCAGAATCTCATCCGCTCCA
Organism: Rhizobium sp. 01N447_2; assembly: GCF_056399245.1. NCBI lineage: Bacteria > Pseudomonadati > Pseudomonadota > Alphaproteobacteria > Hyphomicrobiales > Rhizobiaceae > Rhizobium > Rhizobium sp. 01N447_2. Next base: position 117,337 of record NZ_JBFTQY010000008.1, on the reverse strand, counting down.
AGCGCGGCCCGGCCGGCGGCAATTTCGTCAAGCGGCCGGATCCCGAGGGCCTATCAAAGGCCATCACCGGGGCGGCGACGCTTCTGGTCGGCATCGGCGCCTTCGATATCGAAGAAATCATCACGGCGCGGCTGGAAACCGAAACCGTCTGCTGCCGACTGGCGGCCGCAAACCGCGACGAAAGCCATCTCGCCGCCATGGAGGCGGAGATCGCAGTTCAGCTCGATCCGACGATCAGCGACGAGGGTTTCTGCGCCTCGGACGTACGTTTTCACCGTGCGCTGGTGGAATCGACCGGCAACGGTCCGTTGAAGCTGATGATGTATACCGTGATCGAAGCCTTCATTCCGATCACCAACATGATCGTTTTCCGGGTCCGCGAGCGGCGCCACGTCGCCTCGCTGCATCAGGAGATCGTCGATGCCGTGCGCGCCCGCGACGATACGAAAGCAACGGATGCGCTGGGGCGGCTTCTCGCCTATGTGCGCGAAAGCTATGCGGCCGTCCTGGACGCCCGCGCCGGACGCGATGCCGCGCAGGTTTCGGCTTGAATCCTTAAGAAATCAAAGACCGGGAGGACGAAATGACCGAGACCTTCACCGCGATGGTGATCGATACCGTTGACGGCAAGCCGAAAGGCGCGTTCAGGCAACTGTCGATCGCCGATCTGCCGGACAATGACGTGCTGGTCGAAATCGCCTATTCGACGCTCAACTACAAGGACGGCCTCGCGATCTCCGGTAAGGGCCGCATCGCTCGCCGCATGCCGATGGTCGGCGGCATCGATCTCTCCGGCACCGTAATCGAATCCCGATCGCCGGAATGGAAGCCTGGCGACAAGGTGGTGCTGAACGGCTGGGGCCTTTCGGAGACCGAATGGGGCGCCTATGGCCGTTACCAGCGCGTCAAGTCGGAGTGGCTGATCCCCCTGCCCGAGGCCTTCTCGTTGGAACAGGCGATGGCGATCGGCACCGCCGGTTACACCGCCGCGCTCTGCGTCGATGCCCTTGAAAAATGGGGTTCGATCAAGCCGGGCGAAGGCGAGGTCCTGGTCACCGGTGCAGCCGGCGGCGTCGGTTCAGTAGCTATCGCCCTGCTTGCCGCGCGCGGCTACAACGTCACGGCCTCCACTGGCCGTCCGCAGACCCATGATTATCTCGCCTTTCTCGGCGCCACCACCTTCATCGACCGCGCGACGCTTGCCGAAAAGGGTGGCCCGTTGCAAAGGGAACGCTGGACCGGCGGTATCGACAGTGTTGGTTCGACGACGCTCGCCAATGCGCTGTCCCAGACGGTTCACGGCTGCGCAATCGCATGCTGCGGCCTCGCCGGCGGTGCCGATCTTCCGGCCACCGTGCTGCCGCATATCCTGCGCGCCGTAACCTTGATTGGCATCGATTCCGTGATCGCCACCCGCCAACAGCGGCTTTCCGCCTGGGCGCGGCTTGCCCGCGATATGGACAAGGGCAAGCTCGACAGCATGACGACTGTTGAGCCTATGTCCAAGCTGCCGCAACTCGCCGAAGACATTGTCGCAGGCAAAATTCGCGGCCGGGCTGTCATCGATGTGAATGGTTAGCCTGAATTAGATCGCGAAATTGGGTTATAGGGGTCGCAACGAGAACTGCTGAAAATCATGCGGTGGTGACCTGAACCCTTCGAACTTTGGCGGCGTGATCAAGACATCGACCAACCGTTTCAGCGGCATCTATCTCGCCGTTGCAGTTACGGCCGCCGTCGCGGCGGTTTGGAAGCTTCGGCGAGCGGCGCCAACGCCTCGAAAACTGACCATCCAGTGGTATGTTAGACAAAATTGCATTCTGTTAGACAACAGCAGTCGTGGGATATGAAGAAAACTCCAACAGACAAAATCATTCTAGCAGCACCGCGTGTCGCCGCGAAGGCAGCACGAAAGGCTCGTACAGGCGAATTCGTGACCGTGAAAGCACGCATTAGTGCCGTTATGCAAGCTGCTGAGCATTCCGGGCTATTAGGTGAAAAGAGTAAACGCATTGGCGGTCGCATTAGCTCAGCCTTGGTTGAGCAGGCTAAGAAGAACACCGGGATCGAGACGGACACGGACCTGATCGAATTTGCGCTCGCGAGTATTGCTCTCGAAGATAAATTCGCCGAAACATTTCGTAAGACGCGCGGCACCGTCGATCCCGCATTGAAGCTCGGGTTCTGACTTGCCAGCTTTCGATGTCGACTCCGCGCTTCGATGGGCGCGCCTCGATCCGGGAAGGACGCTCGCCCGACGAACAGACGAGCACCTCCCCTTCCTTTCGGACTGCTGGATACCTGTGTTTATATCGATGGAATGCAGGGCAGATCCCCCGACGTGGTGGCGGACCTCTTGGACATACGTCAGGCCAATCACTCAACCGTCGCGATCCAGGAGTTGATGCACACCATCGGTGTTCTGGATCCCAGGCATCCGAGAACAAAGACAGCGATAGGGCAGATCAAAACAACCATCGCCGCAATGCCAGACCATCGCATCTTCACACCGGATGCCGATGTTCTCGGCCGTGGCGCAATGCTCTCGGGTATCTTATGCCGAATTCAGGGTTATCAGCAGGACGCACGCTTAAGAGCGCTTCACGATTGCGTCCTTTTCCTCCAGGCACAAAAGCTCGGCTTGATGGTTCTAACTGCGAATGTGAGCGATTTTGACTACCTGCTGCAACTGATGCCGACTTCTAGGGTTTTGCTATATCGGGTGGCTGCGCGACGAACGTCCCTTGCCTTTGATATCAGCCAGGTTCTGAAGCTCGACCCGACTTCGGCCTACGGCCTGTATCTGCGGGTGAAAATGTTGCGCGGCTATGGCGCGACATCGCAGCTGGGCGAAGCGCTCGACCAGGCGATAACGGCCTATCCGCGCTATATGCCTCTCCACCAGATCGTCTTGTCGACCCTGCAGCCAAAATGGGGGGCGAAATCGATATGATGTACGCCTCGATGCAGCTGTCCTGAATTGTCATGCCGCAGTCGGAATATGCGCCATGCTCGCAGACAAAAGCCGCTTGGTATAGTCGTTCTGCGGATTGTTATAGACGTCTGCCGTCTTGCCCTTCTCCACGATCCTGCCGCGATACATGACCACGACATCGGTTGCGAAATCGCGTACCAGCGCCAGGTCGTGGGCGATGAAGATGTAGGATAGGCCAAGTTCGCTGCGCAGTTGCTTGAGAAGGTCGATGACCTGGGCTTGGATCGACACGTCGAGGGCCGACACGGCCTCGTCGCAGACGATGACTTCCGGATTGAGCGCGAGCGAACGGGCGATGGCAATTCGCTGCCGCTGCCCGCCGGAGAACTGGTGCGGATAGCGGTCGATGTGGTCGGCTTTCAATCCGACTCGCTCCAGCAATTCGATGACCTTGCCGCGCCAATCCTTGCGAGGCAGGACATCCGCATGGATCGCCCAAGGCTCGGCAATGATCTGGCCGATCCTCATGCGGGGGTTGAGGGACGCGGTCGGATCCTGGAACACGAACTGCATGCGCCGGCGAACCTTGAACGTTTCTGCGGCGCTCATGGCGTTGAGATCCTTGCCGTCGAAGCGGATCTCGCCGATGGTCGGCTTGTCGAGGCCGAGCAGCATCCGGGCAAGCGTCGATTTTCCGGAACCGGATTCCCCGACGATCCCCAGCGTCTCGCCGCTTTTAAGGACGAAGCTTGCTTCGTTCACCGCCCGGATCGCGTTGGGGCCGGCCTCCGCCACCTTGCCGGGCCGGATGCCGTAGATGCGCGATACATTGTCGACTTCGAGGAGCGTGCGGCCATGGATTGCCGCCTCCTGCGTCGCGTCGAAGCCGTGACGTCCCGGCATCGCGTCGAGCAGTTTTTGGGTATAGGGGTGCTGCGGCGATGTCATGATCTGTTGCGATGTCCCGGATTCAACGATCCGTCCATCCTGCATGACCGCGACGCGGTCGGCGACCTTTTCCACGACGCTCAGATCGTGGGTGATCAGCACGATACCCATCCCGCTTTCGGACTGCAGCTTCTTCAACAAAGCCAGTACCTGTGCCTGCACCGTCACGTCGAGGGCGCTTGTCGGCTCGTCGGCGATCAACAGGTCCGGCTCGAGCGCAATTGCCGAGGCGATCATGATGCGCTGGCGCTGGCCACCGGAAAACTGATGGGGGTATTGTCTGGCGCGGCGTTCCGGTTCCTCGATACCGACGCGAGCGAGAAGATCGATGACGCGCGCATGGGCGGTCGCCTTGTCGACGCCGTGGACGCGGAGCGTCTCGGCGATCTGCCAGCCCACTGGGTAAACGGGATTGAGGGCTGCCAGCGGATCCTGAAAGATCATCGAGATCTTCTTGCCGTTGATGGCCCGGCGCTCTTCCTTCGAGGACTTCAGGAGATCCTGACCACGATAGAGAATTTGCCCGCTGGCAATCACTGCCGGAGGACTGTCCACGAGATCCAGCACCGCGGAAGCGCTGACGCTCTTGCCGGAGCCGCTTTCGCCAAGGATGGCAAGCGTCTGGCCGGGATTGATCGACCAGCTGACATCGTTCACCGCATGTACGATCCCGGTGCGGTTCGGAAAGTCGATGCTGAGGTTCCTGATTTCGAGGAGTGCCTGCTGGCTCATTTTGCGCCTGCGGATGTTTGGAAACGCCGGCGCTCGACCGGATCGGTAACGATGCGCAGCCAGTTGGAAAGGAGGTTCAATGCCATTGTTACCGCCATGATCGCCAGACCCGGCCAGAAGGACAGCCACCACGCCGAACCGAGATAGTTGCGGCCATCTGCGACCATCAGGCCCCAGGTGACTTCGGGCGGCTGGATGCCAATGCCGAGGAAGCTCAGCCCCGATTCTACCAGCATGACGAAAGCCATTTCGAGCGCCGCCAGATTGATTACCGTCGGCATGACCATTGGTGCGATATGACGCAGCAGAATGCGATCCGTCTTCGCGCCCATCGCCAGAGCTGCCGTGACGAACATCCGCTCCTTGAGTTCAAGCACTTCGGCACGAACGGTGCGCAGGAAGATCGGAATGCGGGAGACGGCAAGCACCAGGATGACGTTGCTGACCCCGGGAGAGAAGACGAAGAGTACGATCACCGCCAGCAGCATCGACGGGAAGCTCATAATCGCGTCGGCAAGGCGCAGGAGCGTCGCGCTGATCCAGCCGCCGGTATAGCCCGCGACGAGGCCGAGAAGACCGCCGACGACGGTGGAAATGACCACGGCGCTGGCTGCGATCAGCATCGTGTTCTGGCTGGCAACGATGATGCGGGCCAGAAGGCTGCGCCCAAGCGCTTCGGCGCCGAGGATGAACAGCCAGCCCTTATCAAGCGAGAAAGGTTTGGCGTTGCGCGCCAGAAGATTCACGGCGCGCGCCTGATCCGCCAGCAGCCAGGGGCCGAGGACGGTGCAGAGGAGAACGAAGAGCAGCAGGATGGCGGCACCGAAGGCAACCTTGTCCTGCCAGAGGAGCCAGACGACGTCGCGGGCGACGGATGTTCTGGCGGCCGGCTTTGCCGCGGCGACGACTGGGACGGTCATCTCAGTTGTACCGGATGCGCGGATCGACGATGGCATAGGTGATGTCCACGATAATGTTGATGATGAAGACCGCGAGCGCAGTCACCAGAACGGCAGCCTCGATGACGGCGAAATCGCGCAGCATGACGGAATCGATCATGAGCTTGCCGATGCCCGGAAAGCCGAACACCGTCTCGACGATGACTGCGCCGTTGACGATGCCGGCGGTCTGGTCGCTTGCGACGGTGATGACCGGAAGAAGCCCGTTTCTGAGTGCATGGACGAACACAATGGCGCGCGAGCCGACCCCCTTGGCGCGAGCCGTCTTGATGTAGGCTGACGACAACGCGGTCAACATGGAGGTGCGCACCACCTGCACGAGAACGCCAGCGGGCCGCAAGGCCAGCACAGCGACGGGCAATACCCAATGCAGGGGCGTTCCGGTGCCGGACGTCGGAAGCACGCGCAAGGTCACCGCAAAGACGAGGACGCCGACGATCGCCACCCAGAAGTTGGGAGTGCTGGCGCCGAGCAGCGAGATGAAGCTGGCGAGCCGGTCGAATATCCCGCCGGGCTTGAACGCCGCCAGGGAACCCGTCACCACCGCAATCACGGCAACCAGCGGCATTGTCACCGCCGCAAGCATTAGCGTCGTCGGAAAAGCCTGCAGCACGACCTCGGTCGCCGGCCGCGAAAATTGCAGCGACTGCCCCATGTCGAGATGGACAAGCCCCCAGATGAAGCGACCGAACTGGATGTAGAGCGGGTCGTTGAAACCGAACTGCTCGTTGAACTGGTTGCGGACTTCCTGCGAGGCCCCCTGCGGCAGATAGAGATCGACCGGAGAGCCCGTAATGCGCGCCAGGAAAAACACCAGCACGATAAGCCCGATGAGCGAAAGCAGGCTTTGCAGCGAACGCTTATAGATGAACGAACCCAAATCCCGCTCCTCCGTCAGATGGGAATGATTGAATCTTTGCGTCAAACGGAAAGAAGGGTAAGCGCCAACAGGGCTCGCGCTTACTCTAGCAGCTATTTCAGCTTGAGGCTTGCCAGTTGCAGCTCGACCGCATTGGCGATCGTCGGCGAGAAATCGATCCGCTCGCCGACCCGCATGAAGTTGACCATGTGGAACAGCGGCACATCGGCGACCTTGTCCTCGTAGATGCGACGGAAAACCTCCTGATAGTCGGCGACGCGCGTGTCGCCCTGTTCCGTGCCCGCTTTGTCGATAAAAGCGTCGAGTTCGAGATCGTGCAGCTCGCTCTGACGGCCGTTGGAGTGATACTTGAAGAAGGCCGTGAACGCAGCGTCACCACTGTTGTTGTCATGCATGGTCAGGAAAATGTTCGGCTGACGATCCGCGGCAAACGGCTTGTTTGCCATCTGCAGCCACTGTGACATTTCAAGATTGTCGAGCTTGATGTTGAGACCCACCTGCCGCAGCATTTCGGCAGCGGCTTCGACGAATTCATTGGAATTGGCGAACATACCCGCCCGGCCGACCATGCGGATTTCCCGCGTCACGTCGACGCCCGCAGCCTTTGCCTCCGCCAGAAGCTTCTCTGCTTGAGCCGGATCGTATTCCCAGGGCTTCAATTTCGGATTGAAGCCAAGGACGCTCGGGCCGACCTGCTGTGTGGCAAGCTGGGCTTCGGAACTGATGACACTGCCGAGGAAGGCATTGCGGTCGATCGCAAGGTTGATCGCTTTTCGGACGCGCACGTCATTGAGCGGCGGCACGTCGACGGAAAGGCGAAACATGGACGTATCAGAATTCGGGTAGACCTTGTCCGTCGCCTGATTGGTCGCATCCTGAGGCGCGATCGAGAAAGCCAGGTCGGCCTCGCCAGTTTCGACCATGGCGGCCGCGACCGAGGATTCGCTGCGCCAGACATAGGTCGCCTTTTCGATGGCGGGCTTGGAACCCCAATAATTGTCGTCGCGCACGATGACGACGCTGGTACCCTGCGTCCAGCTTTCGAACTTGTACGGGCCCGTGCCGATCGGTTTGTTGGTATATTCGCCCTTGGGCGTATTCGGCGAGGACATCGTCAGCTGCGCCAGCAGCGTCGGCAGGATCGGCACCGGGGTTTTCGTGGTGAACTTCACTGTGTTGTCATCGACGACCGAGGCGACGATGCTCGTGCCGTCGAGATATTTGGTGCGGGTAATGCAGGTAAGCTTCGGGTCGTTCGTGCGCTCCACCGAATAGACCACAGACTTCGCGTCGAAAGGTGCGCCATCATGGAATTTGACGCCCTTGCGGAGCTTGAACACCCACTCGTTCGGTGATGGCTGTTGCCAGCTTTCGGCCAATCGCGGCAGGATTTTGCCATTGCCGTAGTCTAGTTCCACCAGTGTCTCGACGACATTCTGTTTGATGATACGGCCGATCACCGATCGTGGCGTTTCGCACGGATCGAGCCGATCCGGTCCAGCAGGCTGAACGATGGTAACGGAATTCTTGGCCTGCGCCCATGCCATGCCGGACGGAACGGTGACCGTCACAGACGCAGCCAGTATAAGTGTCTTCCAGAAATTCACAGACTTATCCTCCCTTTAAGCTGTCTAGATCTTCCGCGATTCAGCCCTGTAGCTGTAATCGCGCCTCCTTGAAGCTTGAGATCTTGACCCTTTCATTTTCCTCCTGGGCCCGGACGCCCGGAAGAAGTTGCACAGCCAAGGTGGGTGCCAGCGCTACGATCCCATCTTCGTCGCCGACGATCAGATCACCCGGATTGATAACAAGACCTCCGATCGAAACCGAGACATTGAGGGCGCCGGGTCCGAACTTGTATGGGCCCCTGTGGGTTACGCCGCGCGCATAACAGGGTAGATCCGACGCGCGGATCGCCGCCACGTCGCGGATCGCTCCATCAATGATGAAGCCGGCTACGCCAAGGGATTGCGCGTGCGTCAGGATGATTTCGCCGATCAGCGCCTGGCTGATATCTCCTCCGCCATCAACAACGATGATATCGCCCGCCCGCGCGATCTTGAGCGCTGCGTGGATCGCCAGGTTGTCACCTGCCCGCGTTTTGACGGTCAACGCCGTGCCGATCATATGGCCCCCCTTGTGGTAAGGCAGGATGCCGGTCGCGCCGGGCAGCCGAGACAGGTTGTCGCTGATAATGGATGTCGCAACGCCGCGATATTCCGCGACAAGGGCCAAGGAGACCTGCTCCGCGGACGGGTGTTCTGCAATGATCATGAAGCCCCCTTCAAAGCCCTCCACGGCCTTGATGTCAGGGATTTATAATATTGCCACGCCACGCAAAAAAGCGATAAATATCAATTTATATAAATCGAAAAAATTCATGGAATGGCGATGTTCACGCTCAAGCAATTGGAAGCGCTCTATTGGGTGGCGACTTTAGGAACCTTTGAGTCCGCCGCGTCCTACCTCAATCTCACGCAGTCGACGATCTCGAAGCGCATTGCGGAACTGGAGGCCGGGTTTGCCTCGCCGCTCTTTGACCGGACACTGCGACAATCGGTGCTGACCCCACAGGGCAACGACGTCAGGGACATCGCCGAACAGATGCTGCGCCTGCACGATCGCCTGAAACTGACGGCGCGCTCTATCTCGACACCACTCAAGTTTCGGCTGGGCGTCAGCGATCTTGTGGCGATCTCCTTGCTTCCGGAGCTTCTGGCGACGATCGTGGAGCGATATCCCGGCATTACGCTGGAACCGGAGATCGACCTGACAAAGGGGCTGCTGGAACGCCTGAACGATCGTAAGATCGACTTCGTCATCTGTCCGCGCCTGTTGCAGCATCCTCAATTCATCAACAGGCGCCTGGGCGAAATCGAATTGGTCTGGATGTGCAGCCCTAAGACCAACAACAGCGACCGGGTTCTGACAAACGACGAGCTTTTGAAATATCCATTGCTGATCCAGTCTGCCGGCTCGATCCTGCGTCCCATCCTTCACGACGTTATCGACAATCCAAAACTGCCTTTCACCAAAACCATATCGTGTAACAATATGGCGGCTTTGGCCGAGCTCGCCACTTTCGGTCTCGGCATCACCGTTCTGCCAAAGGCTTTTTTCAGCAAATACGTCGCGGATGGACGGCTTCGCATTTTGAATACGGAGATGAAGCTTCCGAACCTCGAATATTTCATCACCTATCGTAACGACTACCACAGCGTATTTTTCGAGGAGATCGCTCAGCTCAGCATGGAATTGGTCGTCAACACCGCATTGGGAGAAGATCAAATGAAGAGGGTATCGTTTCGTGAAAAGACGACAGGAGCGCACGTCGCTTTGAAATGAATTAGAAATCGCGCCTGCACCTACCCTCTATCAGACGGCTTCATCTTTTCGCTGGAATCAGGTATGATTTTATCATACTTTATAAGCAATCAAGGAAGAGTGCGACGATGCGAAATGCGGAAAAGGTAACCATTACCCTGACAGCCGATATGTTGCAGGGCATCCGCGATACGGTCGAGGCCGGTGAGTTTGCGACCACGAGCGAAGCGATGCGTGATGCGGTACGGGTGTGGCAGCGCCAACGGCTTGAAGATGCCGAACGCCTCAACGCCATGCGGGCTCGCATCCGGCGTTCCCTGGACGATCCGCGTCCGAGTTTGACGGCGGAAGAGGCGGAAGCGGAAATGGACCGCTTCATGAAAGGTCAGGAAAAAGCATCCCGCAATGCGGTGCGTTAAGGTCATCTACCGGCCCGAGGCGCTTAACGACCTTCGCCAACTCTATATCGATATTGCCGATATGAGTCGGAGCCACGTCACCGCCAATCGCTTTGTGAAGCGCATCATGGCGAGGTGCCGCAAGATCGGTGATGCGCCGAACGGCGGGCGTCCGCGGGATGATCTCGCGCCCGGCCTACGAACCGTGCCGTTCGAGCATTCCGCCGTAATCGCCTATCGCGTCACCAAAGCTGTTGAGATCGTCAACGTGTTCTACGGCGGCAGAGACTATGAGTCCCTGTTTCGGGCGGGCGATGACGAGGAGGGGTCTTAACGGGCTTCCAAGCTCGGCGCAGCTGGTGTCTCGTCTACGGATATTGGGGTGGACGGCAGTAGCGACCCGATCACCTGATCGCGAAGTGAAGTCAGCAGGGCGCGTCACGAACGGTCTCGAACTGCTTATGGTGCGGGTCGCGTTTCAGAGGCTGAGTTTCCCTGTCCGCGATATTGGCGGGGCGAGCATCCAATGACGCGCTTGAACGCTTTGCTGAACGCGCTCTCGGACTGATAGCCCAGCGCTGGCGCGACCACCGAAATCGGATCGTCGCCCTTTTCGAGACGGTCGCAGGCGAGCAGCATCCGCCATCGGGACAAATACTCGATCGGTGTCTCGCCGACGCTTGCCTTGAAACGCTCCGCAAACACCGATCGCGACATGCCGGCGGTCTCCCCAAGTTCCGCCAGCGTCCAATTTTTGGCGGGCTCGGCGTGGATTGCTCGAATTGCACTGATCAAATGCTTGTCAGCCAAGGCGTAAAACCATCCCGTGCCCGGGTGATCTTTGGCCAGATGAATGCGCAGAGCCTGAAGAAGCAGCAGCATATGCGCAAGACGCCATGAGGCAACCACCCGGCTGATGCGAACGCACCTCCTGTATCATGCGCTCGATCGACCAGCGCAAGGCGTTCCGCTCCGCTTCCAGATGAAGGTGCATGATGGGCGGCAGCATTCCAGCAGCTTGTCGGCGTGATTGCCGCCAACCGCGAAACCCGCGCCCACAAGGGAAAAACTGCCCCCTCCGTTGACGGTCACCATCCCGCCGGCACGTGCGGGCGGAAAGATTGTGGAGGCTGCCACCGAGGGTAGGTTCAGGTCGCTTGCAAGTCGGAACGGAAACCTGCGCGGAAGCACGAAGCAGTCGCCCTGTTCGAGACGCACCGCGTCGGTGACGCCGTCCACGGACAACCAGCAGCGGCCCGATAGCATCACATAGCATTTGATCTGACGGTGAACGCTTGCTCGGTCTCATTTCGCAGTTCCAGTTCAACGACAAAAGTGACGTACAACCTGTTCGGTGTGGCTAGTCGGACAACAAGACTGCCACCAGCCAGCCCAACATCGAGACCGGTTTCAAGACTGAAGCCGCGTGTTCAGGAGATGCAGCATTGGATGTAAATGCTCAGGGCAACTGGGAAGCCTTCTAGGCGAACACGTCCATTAGATGCGTTGCTGTGGTCCGGGGGTGATCGCGGGATTTCAACACGCCGGGAACCGTTATCATTGGCCCGAGGAGACGCTTTCTTTGACATGGGTCAATGCAATTTCCTGACTGCGCGCTATCTGTTGCAAAGGGATCAGGAGGACGACGCTATGGGTAAAGGACGGAAGCGAATATATGAAGCGGTCCTAGAGGGAGCAACAGGGGGCCTGTCTGAGAAAGAACTCTACGACTTTACCGTTAAGCGCTGCCAGAAGGTCACAAGTAAAAAGATCGTACGCGCATCCGTGCTTGTACTCTCGGACCCTGTTGTGACAGATAGCAGCATTCTGAGGACTATCTCCACCTTTGCTGTAGAACACCGTCTCAAGCAGTTGGGTATTGAAAACGGGCGCAAGAAAAACGGCATGAAGCGTAGGTCTTCATCTCACGCTTCTGACATCGAGTTCGGGGGCGATGACCGCACCGCCGGCATGTCCGACGCCAAGCAGCGAATGCGATCACGGCGAGGACATCAAAGGCGTTCTACCTCGATAGCACCCCTCCCCACTCCTACATGAATTACTTCTATAAGTAGGGCAGTGAAAACTATTGGAGACGAAAGATGTCACGCGCGCACAAGCTTACCAGCACGGAACAACTACTCTCCGAGGAGGCGTCAAAGCGGCTCGGCTTCAAGGTCACCGTCTATGAGGAGGACCGCTGGATCTGCGATCCGGCCGACGAGAACAAGGTGATGGGTTTTGGCGGGACTGCCGCTGAGGCCATCGAGAAATGTTACCACGAGAACGTCCGGCCATCGTAGGGTAACATGGGCCCGCTCCTAGGGAGGGGTTGTTTCGGCTTCGCCCGTCCCCGGCGCCCCCTCTGGGGTCTTCATCGGGCATCCGGTTTAATAGATCGGAGATGGGTCGGCGTCAGTCGCGTGTGCGCGGTGTTTCCATTGCTGAATGACTTCGCGCGCATACCGGTCTGCGGACTCATCGCGCATTACAACGATGCATCCTCTGCCTCGAGCGGACCTGATCAGCTTCCTGCCGCGATGCGTGCCATCCTGCGGAAAAGCCTCACCATACGAGGCTTCATACAGCGCGAATTTGCCGAACAGCGTCCTGACTTCTATCATTAGGCCGGAGCGTGGATCTCTGAAGGGCGGCTCAAGTACAAGGAAGATATCATTGACGGACTTGAAAACGCTCCGGAGGCTTTCCTTCGCCTTCTGGAAGGGAAGAATTTCGGAAAGCTGATCGTGCGCGTCGCGCCCTGAATATAGCCTTGGCGTTACCTATTTCCCGGTGCGGTTCTTTTTGCTCGCTGGCGCGACAGAACAAGAATCCCGAAGAAGCAAACACCCGTTCCATGCGAAGCTAGACGCTGTGCATCCCGACGTGGTGCGGGATGCAGCCTGCGGACCTTTTGGACGCGCAAGCAACATAGAGTTGACCACACCGCGTTTACCAGAAGGGCTCGGTGCGCTGGCACACTGTCGGTCCGCACCATCGCGTCACAGAAGTCATGATAGGAATTCGCCTCGTGGGAATCGAACCGACATACCCCACGCCGTTTCGGACTTGACTTCAATCCATCGGCTAACAGCTTCAGAGAGGCCGCTGCTGGCAGCGATCACGCTCAAGTTCACAGAAAAATACCGGGCGACACAATCGTGCTTGTATGCCGGACGCTCGAGACCTAAATTGGCTAAATGCTTGACCATTCGTCTCGACCGTTGTCGCCGTCAAATATCCCAATGGATGCGCTAAGCGAAGTGCTGCAAGACTTTCGCTTGAGTGGCGTCAACTATGGGCGCTGCGAACTCAGACATCCATGAAGCATTGCCTTTCCGCGACAACAGCTACTTCGTTTTCACTTCGTGAGCCAGGGTCCGTGCTGGATCCATACCGAAGCTCAAGGGTGGCAGGAGTTGAACGATGGAGATCTCGTGTTGCTGCCCCAAGGTATCGCGCATAGATTAGCCAGCGCGCCAGATGTTGAGGGCGACTCACTCCAAAGCTGTCAGATAACAAGGTTGGGCAGCAACGTCTGCGAAGTGGTGCGGGAAGGAACGGGTGCGACCAGCACCCTCTTCTGCGGCTCCATGGCTTTAAGCGCGTATGCGATTAGTCCATTGATCGCCTTGATGCCGCCAATCATCAAGGGCTGCGATGTAGCCGGCAATGACCCGATCGTCCGTCCCCTGCTGGCGGCGATGTCGGCGGAGGCTTCACAGCCCCAGATGGGCAGCGCGACGGTCCTATCTCGTATGGCAGACTTGCTCGCAGCGCGGCTTATCCGCTGCTGGGTGAATTGCAGCGGAGCCTCGACCACCGGCTGGCTCGCCGCCATCCGCGACCCTCACATAGGTCGCGTTTTGGCAGCCATGCACCGGGACCCCGGCCATAACTGGACCCTCGAAAGCCTCGCAGCCGTGGCAGGCCAGTCGCGCTCGATCTTTGCCGAGCGCTTCAGCGCTATCTTAGGAGAAGGCGCGGCACGTTATCTTGGCCGTCTGCGGATGCAGCTTGCCCGCGAGTTGCTGGGCCAAAGCGGCATGTCAGTTGCCGAAGTTGCTTCCCGTTTGGGTTATGAGTCGGAGGCATCCTTCGCTCGCGCGTTCAAGCGCATCACCAGCGTGTCACCGGGTATTGTGCGCCGCACAAGTTCTGGACGAATGGACATGAATTTCGGATTTTAAGGCACATATCATCCTAAGAAGTTCGTCTATGAAATCTCTGAACGTGGAGGTAATTCTATGACGGACACGACATCGAAACTTGACAACGCGGCGATAGACTTTGACACCGCCGAGCCAGCCGCCTGGAGCGTTCCTACTTGGTTTGCGGTTCTTTCGATGGCCGCAACCAGCTTTGCGCTGGTATCGGCTGAGTTCCTGCCGGCCGGCCTGTTGACACCAATGGCGCACGATCTCGGGATTACCGAGGGAACTGCCGGACAGGTCGTCACGGCTACCGCTTCAGTCGGCGCCGTGACGGCCCTATTGAGCAATGTTCTCATCGGCAGACTGAACCGCAAGGGGGTGCTGGTCGGTCTTAGTGCGTTGGCGATCGGATCCAATATTCTTGCAGCGCTAGCGTCCGATTTTTGGCTGTTGTTGTTGGGACGGGCTGGGCTAGGCATCGCGCTTAGCGGTTTCTGGGCGCTTTCAGTCGCGGTCGTGGCGAGATTGGTTGGCGCCAATGCGACAGGTCGGGGCATGGCTATTGTCACCCTCGGCGTCTCGCTCGCCACTATAGCTGCGCCATCGATGGGCGCTTTGATCAGCGATTGGCTGGGATGGCGCGTCGCCATGGCGATGACCGCCGGACTTGCCGCACTTGCCATGCTGCTGCAGGCATTCAGCTTGCCAACGCTGCCGGCAAGCACAAGCAACAGCCTAGCCGACGTGTTCCGGCTGACAACCCGGCGTGGCGTTCAACTGGGAATGCTTGCCATCCTTTTGCTGATGACAGGGCATTTTGCCGGCTCGGTTTACCTGCGTCCGTTCCTGGAACAAGTGACGCACCTTGAAACCGAATGGCTTGCCTTAGCGCTGCTCGGGTTTGGCATCGCCTCTGTGATCGGCAACGTCGCCGGTGGCCGAATGGCCGACGCAAGTATCCGCCTGGCGCTTGGTGTCACTGCCGCGCTGATGGCGGTCGCGGCGCTCGCCTTGGTGCTTTCGGGTGCTCACATCGGCGTTGCGTTCACCTTCGTTTCACTTTGGGGCTTCGCGTTCGGCATGGCACCAGTGGTGCTGCCGACCAATCTGTCCCGCGGAGCCCCCGACGCTCTGGAGGCAGCGGGGAGCCTGATGGTCGTCTCCTTTCAGGTCGCCATCAGTATCGGCGCGGTTCTTGGCGGCTATGTCGTCGATCACTACGGTGCTGTCGGTCCCTTGACCGTTACCACCGTCCTAGCCGCATCGACGATCGCCTTGGCGCTGCCGCAGCCTCGAAGCTGATCTTCACCTTCCGGGTTGAGCAAGTGCGACCACCGTTGACTGGCAAACGTCCTCGAGAGCTGGACACTTGTCTAATACGTCGCCTTGATGAGAATCGAACCGTCGGCCTGCCATTGCAACTGAGAGACAGCCTTAAGCAAGCTCCCCTTACGGTCCCGCGACAGTCCCGGTGACTCTCACGCGCTGCGCTTATGCGCGCGAAGAGGCCCCGTTCGGGACGCTCCGACTCCAGTTGGATGTCATCCTACTGCAGCGCTTGTTCTAACACGGCAGGCATGTCCTCTCGTTGCAGCCTTTGAAGTGGAACGATTCCCGCGCAAAGTTCTGTGGCGCCGACCCCGCTGCTGCCGACAAGGCCGACGAGGCGGACGTTACCGCCACGAGCGAGAAGGAACCGGCAAAGCCGACGACCGCGGCGGCGAAGAGCGTCAAATTCCCGAAGGCGATCGACAAGAAGTATTCGAGCGAAACGCCTGGCAAGGACCGCCTGCACACTTGCGTCCACTCCTACCATGCGGCCAAGGATGCCAGCACGCTCGGCGATCTGAAGTGGATCCAGAAGGGCGGCGGCTATTGGAGCCTGTGCAATACCAGCATCAAGKCCGCTGGTTGATCGAAGCTTTAATAGGTCTGCAGATGCATGAAAGACCGCCGCCAGCGGTCTTTCCGCTGCCGCGGCAACAACGCCTCGATCCCTTTTGCGATGATCTGCGATACGGGCGAGAAGGTCGGGAAGCCAAGTCAGTGGATCAAAACGGTTCATTTTCGCTGGAGGCTCTGAGGGAAGCACGCGGGACCAGACCTCCTGGTCAGTCTGAGACCGGGCGCGAAACTAGGTTTGGCCCGTATTTCACCATCACAATGGCCCCGCACCTTTCGCCTTGAGTTCGAAACAGCGGCCTGTCCCCCTCCCATTTGAGACTTTGGCGTCTTCACCCTCACTGCGTCGAGATGCCGACAAAGTTGTCGCGGCGGAACGGGCTTATCATTGCAATTTCGTCGGAGTTCTTGAAGAGCAGCAAGGAATCAGTTCCGTCGATGCTTGCTCCACCGTTCTGCGATGGCAGCAGCCGAAAGGCTCAAGCCACAAAACGCCGCGACCGCGCAAACCCTGCTTAGTCAACTGAACGTCGGCACCCACGGTCGATGAGGCCAGGAATATTCGGAGGAATGTGGTGGAGGCTGGATCTGACCCACCCCCACCTTGCTCCTTGTTGCTACGACTGCACCGACCTCTGAAAGACCCGTGCGAGCCGCTCGGCAAATCGGCGTGGATTTGCAGGCCGATCGCCATCCAAAATGCGCGCTTGGTCCAGCAACAAGAACGCGGCGTCCTCCTGATACAGGGCATCACCCTCCACGCTCGCAATCGCCTTGATCAAAGGGTGCACCAAATTGATCTCCAGGATCGGCTTGGCTGCATCTTCAAGGCGACCGGCGTTTCGCAGGATTTTTTCCATCTGCCTGTCATAGCCATCTTCCGGTGCAACGAGGCAGACTGCGCTTTCCGTCAGACGGTCGGATGCTCGGACATCGGCTGTATGTTCGGCCAGCGTCTGCTTGGCGAAGGCAAGGAATGTCGCCATGCTGCCGCTCTCCGGTTCCTGCGTTGTCTGACCATCAAGCTTTGCGAATTGTGCGAGATCCGCGGCTCCCTGCGTGATGGACTTGAACGCCCTCCCCTCGAATTCAGGTGCATTCATCGCCCAGAAGCTGTCGACAGAGTCCGTCAAGTACAGCACTTCGATGCCCCGTGCCCGGAAACCTTCAAGCTGTGGTGATGCCTTAAGCTGGTCCAAGCTGTCGCCCGTCAGATAGTAGATCGCGTTCTGGCCTTCCTTGATATCCCTGAGGTACTCAGCGAGCGAACGGTAGCCTTCGCCCGATGCGGACGTCCGAAACCGCGCAAGCGCCATAAGCTGAGCGCGGCGCTCGAAATCCTCGTAGATACCTTCCTTGAGGACCGCTCCGAAGTTCTCCCAGAACTTGAGGAAGGCCTCGGCGTCGCTTTCGCCCAGTTTCTCGACCGCGGTGATGACCCTGCTGGTCATGCCTTTGCGGATCGCCATCAGGATCGGGCTTTCCTGAATCATCTCGCGAGAGACGTTGAGAGGTAGATCAGCTGTATCGACCAAACCACGAACGAAGCGCAGGTATCTCGGCAGCAGTTCCGCATCATCTGTGATGAAGACCCGTTTGACGTAAAGCTTCATCCTGCCTTTGCGTTCGGGATCAAGCATTTCGAAAGGCTGCGTTCCGGGTATGAACGCCAGAGCCGTATATTCATGCCGGCCTTCAGCACGAAAATGTACAGTCAGCGCCGGTTCGTCGTACTGCCCGGAGACCCCACGATAGAAGTCCGTATACTCTTCCTTGGTGACTTCGCTCTTCGATTTGGTCCATAGCGCGCTGCCGTCCGTTATCTGAACTGGCTCACTGCCGGGCTTCTCGGCAATGCGGATCGCGACCGGCACGTGGCCGGATTGTTCCTTGACGATACGCTCGACCGTCCAACGGGAAGTGTATTGCTTCGCATCCTCCATCAGATGCAGGACAATGCGTGTACCGCGGGGTGGAACTTCGGCGAGGTTTGCAGGGCTGACGCTGTAACTTCCCTTGCCGTCTGAGGCCCATATCCACGCATCCTGCGATCCGGCACGATGGGAGATCACATCGACGCGCTCCGCAACCATGAAACAGGAATAGAAACCGACACCGAACTGTCCGATCAATTGAGCGCCTTCAGCGGCCTTGCTTGCTTCAATTCGCTCCATAAACGCCCGTGTCCCCGACCTCGCGATCGTCCCGAGCGCCTCGATCATCTCATCGCGGCTCATGCCGATGCCATTGTCCTCGACAACAAGCTGACGGTTCTCTTCGTCCAGCGTCAGCGTGATCCGGCTTTCGGCATCGGCTCCCAGGAGCGACGGTGTCTCGATTGCTTCATAGCGCAGCTTCTCGCAGGCATCGGCCGCATTCGAAATCAGTTCGCGCAGAAAAACGTTCCTGTCCGAGTAGACGGAGTGGACCATCATATGCAGAAGGCGGGCAACGTCAGCCTCAAAAACGTGGCTTTCAGCGGTCTGTTCTGCAGTCGTTGTCATGTGCTTGTGTTCTCCAAGAAAGCGAAATTTGCGCCGAACAAATGGCGAAACAGGTTTGAAAATTCAAGGTGGGAAAAGATCTGATCATGAAGGAAACACGAGCAAGCATTCCTCTTCAACGTCTCTTTATGATTTAAGGCAATCAAGATGTTTGAGATTCAGCCGGGCAAGGAGCGATCTGCGGGCGCCGTTCAAAATCAAGTGCGAAGGCTGCATCATTGGAAGGATCCATTAGTTGCGTCAGGCGCCCTGCCGGCAGATCGGGCAGCGATGGTTTCGTCGCCGCGTTGCGCGATGCTTTAGAGTAAGCCGACGAGAGGCCTCGGCCGGGTTGCTGCTCTGGAACCAGCCAGCGTCGACGAGTTCCTCGACGATCAAATCGCGGACGGCCTTTTATCCTCAACACACATAACTGATATCATGGCTCATCTCTGCGTTCGATTACGCGATCGCGCACCCAGGCGCGCTGTCGCTCGGTCGGAAACTGTGGAAATCCGGACAATTCGACATACGATGCCGCAGTGCCTCAATGACAGCAGCGCAATCCGCTGTCAGGGATTCCGCATGAACAATGATGCGGAGAAGCACAATGACCACCACGAATGAAATCGCCGACAAGATCGCGGTCGAACACAACCTGACCAAGACACAGGGCAAGGCGATCGTCGAAGCCGTGATTGCCTCTATCACCCAAGCTGCGATCGCCGGCAACGAAACCTCGCTGCCGGGATTTGGTAAGTTCAAAGTGAAAGCAACGCCGGAGCGCGAGGCGCGCAATCCGGCAACTGGCGCGACCATCAAGGTCGCAGCGGCCAAGAAGCTGGCGTTTACGCCGGCCAAGGCTTTGAAAGACGCGTTGAATAAGTGAAGCGAAGCATCGAGCCTGGCCCGCCGGTCGATCCGGTACGCCAGGCTCGATGCGGCCTTCCTGTCGGCAATGAAAATCTCGCGTTCGGCCAGCGCAGTTTGAGTTCCGCAGTTCGGCCTTGAGTTCATCGAATATCTCGACTGCCCTCTGCTGATCATTTACGCGCTTTTTTCGGCCAAGACGCGCGCTACGCGCCGGCCTGCCGCCGGAGGTACCGTCCCAATGACCGAAAAAGAAGCGCAAGGACAGATCGCTCTTCTGCGTAACCGGTATCTGGCGCGAAACGCCGTGGTCGGGCAAGCCTTCACCATGTTGACGATGGAACCGAGGCCAGACATCGCGCAATATCACGACCGGCAGGTTGTCATCCTGGGCGCGATGCGTAGAGCTGATTGGCTCGATCCCACAATCTCTGCCAAGTCGCTGCTCAAGCCCCCTTCATAGAGCTGGTGGTGCCGATCCTTCAAGAACGCGGTCTGTTCCGCACCGAACACAGTGGGTCGACGCTACGTGACCACCTCGGACTTGCCAAGCCCGCTTTGCTTCAGTCTACCTTTGAAGGACGGCCTTGAGCGGATCGGAACCCTCGGCACCTCATTTCTTGCGCCGAAGTTCATGATTTGGTTTCAGCGATTTAGCAATCAGCTTGGTCAGGAGGTCAGCGCATTGTGGAGGTCATGTAACCCGACCAGCAGCACCATGGGTTCAGACGGGGAAGGCAGGAAGCCAACCGCTTCGTAGAAGGCTCGCGCGTCATCCGAAATCGCATGGACCAAAACGCCGCGAATCCCAAGTATCTCGGCGGCATCGATCAATCGCAGACCTGCGTCGCGCACTAACGCCCCGCCGAAACCACGTCCGTGATAGGATTGATCAATGGCCAGACGTCCAAGCACAGCGACTGGTATCGGATCAGGCATGTTCCGCCGGAAACGTCCCGGCGCTTCCTCCGCCGCGCTGCATGTCATCCAGGAAGTCCCGTCGCTCAGAATCGTCGACGATGCCCTTTGGCAACGGGTGAAAATGCGCCAGGAAAATTTGCGTGCCGGCTAGTACGAGCCTTGTGCCGTTCGGACAGACGACGCCGTTAAGCTAGGCCGCGCACGTGCTGAGGATTGGTATCATCAACTTCACATGAGCATCGATCCGCTCAAGAACTTTTGCYGGAACGACCTCACGCTCCGGCAGCAACCACCAAAGCTCGTTGACACGTTCAACGGTTTCGATCACCGCTTTGAGCACCGCCGCTTCCGGCAAACGTGCACGATTGGCGAAGACTTTCCATCGCTGTGCATTCATCGCCTTGAAGGAACGCTCGCCGGCGAGCGACAGCGCCATGGCATCCGCCGGTATGTAGGGAATGGTCGAGAGCACATCATAAATAGGAGCGAGCTTGGGTTTGTCGCCCGCGCCCGGATAGATCAAAGACCAGTTCTTGAGATGCATGTCGCCATTGCCGGTGATGGCGGCCAACGCCAGTCGACGGACAAATTCAATCGGCGCCGCCGACGATACAGCGATGCCGAGAGCAGCAGCAATATCGTGATAGGCTGCACCCTCGTATTTGCGTGAGGGATAGATGCCAAATACCTGGGCGAAATCCTCGATATGAATTCGTTCGGCACGAGCGCCACGATCGAAACGTTTGACGAGCAGGACTTTTCCATCCGACAACGTCTCGAACTCCTCCGGGATGCCCTCGAACTCTGCTTGCTCGACGAGTTCACGTTCCGGCACTTCCATGCCGATCGCTTCAGCCAGAGCGAGATTGGCATATTCATTTTCCGAGACGCCAGGAAACGACGTCGACGGAAATTTGGCAATATAGGATCCCTGCTCATCGCCCAGTGGCAGCGTCAGACCGCCGCCCTTGCCCGTGTTCTTGATGACGGAAAGTTTCATCTGCACGCCGGCGAGCGAAAAGCGGGCCTTTGATTTGAGAGGTGACGGATCGTCGACGCGAGCAACCGTTCCTTCGCTTGGCACAACGCGGACGGCACCCGGCAGATCCGACCCGAGTGCAACCAGCAGATCAAAGTCGTTTCCGGCGCGAACACTGCCAGCGTGGTGCTTTTCCATCGCCTCACGCAGCTTGTCCTCGGGAAGAAGATTGGCAAAGAACGCCGGCAACGCTCTGGCAACAGGCTTGGGGTCTTTGCGCAGACCGCCGGTGGCTGCGCGGAAAGACAGGCTGAGCACCGGAAAGCCGCCCGTTGCGCGATAGCTATCCTCGAAGCTGAACGCGTTGAAGTCGCCGGGCGTTCTGACAATCGTGCCAACCTTCAGGTCATTCAGCAGCACTTCAAGTAACGATATGGATCTTGGATAGAGAGGAGCCTCAGGCATTTGCATCACCATCGGCGCTGGCCATGAACGCCGGAAGGTCGTCTTCAGCACCATCGGGCTGCAGCAGGGCATCAACCGCCGGGATCATAGCCTGCGGGATGAGCATCAGTTCAAGACCGAGCGCCCGAGAAATGTTGATCAAGGTCGTTGTGCGAGCAGCGGCGCTTCCAGCCTCGATCTCGCGATAGCGAGGACGCGATATGCCTGCCAAGTCGGCAACCTGCTCTTGAGTGAGCCCCAAGTTTTTACGTGCCGTTTTCAACAGCCGGCCGATCGCAAGCAAAGCCTCTGACTCAGCAATCATTTGATCTCTAAACCTATCATCGTCCATTGAATGTTACGTTTACATATCTCTGCTCCTTCGAAAAGTCAAGGCAATTGATCTATTTACAGATCATATTATGAATTATGATCTGTTTACATGCCTTTTYTGAAAGCACTGCGGGGTCGAGCGCGACCGCCAATTGTATATTTCGATACATGCTAATGCCTGCCTCCTATTCCCGCTCGCCCTCGGCACTCGTGCCTGAGAGAAATGGAATGAGCATGACAAAACAAGATCTTTCATCACGTCATTTTCAACGAAAAATCCCGGAATTCTGCGAGGTGCGCATGGCGCCGATCGCACCGAAGCGGGTGCTGGAAAATATCCGCCCTATCTCATTAGCTGATTATATACCGCAAACCGCCGCCGATCCTAAATGGCCGCATCGACTGGACAACGATCGTGACAAGCGTGACAGCTGGTCCGGATTGCGATATTTCGTCGAGTGCATCTGGGTGACATCGGGCGCATCGGCAATAAGATCGGGGACGATTGGGACCTGGAAGGCGCCGGTCGCAGCAACCACATTCTGCGCCTCGATCACGCCTTCTGACGTTTCGACGCGAAAGCCAGGGCGGCCGACATGTCTCTCGACACTTTTGACCTCGACGCCACAGCGGATGGGGGCTTTACAAGGTTCGTAAAGATGATGTCGTTACGCGAGCAATCGGCGGCTCAAATGCGGCCTTTCCGGAGCAGACGCACAGCCGGTGATCGATCCACCTTTTTACCAACGGCCATCTGGGTTGGGCGCTAAAACCAATCTTGGCGTTTTCGTCAGCCGAGTGCCTCCCTCTTTATCGACGACCACCGTTTCGCTGAAGCCCAGGCCTCGAGCTGTAGCATAAAGGTGAAACACCATCCTCTCCTCCAGAACCCAGTTGGATGTCGGCAGGAAAACCCTCGAAAAGTCGCTGGTGCGCGGCGTGCGGGTATAAAGGCCGAGGGTATAGGCGGTGACGTTTTCGTAGGTCGGTCGCAGGCCCGTGTCGAGGGCACCTCGGCGCATAATCGCATCAACGTCTCGCGCTATGGCGCCCGGCTTCATCGCCATAATCTGCCGATCCTGCAGCTCAACCAGCTTTCCGGCCGTAGCGGTAAGTTCCGCGGAGGGAGTACCCACGACGATTGGCCGCATCATCCGCGCGCCGTAGTTTCTGACGCGCGGAATGAGTTCGACATGCAGGACGTCGCCTTCCGTGATCGTTTCGGTCTTAAACGCACCGTGCAGAAACTCGTGGCTGCCGGTGGCCTTGACGACGGAGCCCACTTCCCCGGTATCAGCACCTTCACGCAGGAAGACCTGCGAGGCGATTGCCGCAGCATCGCGAGTGGTCATTCCCGGACGAGCCTGCCTTGCAACCTCCAGCATCGCCTTGTCGGCGATTGGAGATGCTTGGCGAAGGATGGCAATCTCCTCCTCCGACTTGACCCAGCGCAGGCTGTCGCTGAGCCCCGGCATGGGAATGAAGCTCGCATTCGGTAGCAGCACCGAAAGCCGCATGAACGTCGCAGCACTCATGCTGTAGGAATTGGTATCGAGGCCGATGCGCGCACCGGCAAATCGGCGCTCGCGGATGCTTGCCGCGACGGCCGCTTGCGCTTCGTCGGTATCGGCGAAGCCGACCACGTCGGAAATCCAGCTCTTTTCCCGGCACGGCGCCTCGTCCAGCGCCCGCAGCGCAAACCAGGCGTCACCCTCGCGCGGCAAAAAGGCGGCCCGGTACATGGTTTCGGAGACGGTGTAGCCGGTCAGCCAAGCCAGCAGCTCGCCGCTATCGACGAGCAGCAGATCGACGCCGGCCGATGCCATGGCATCCCGGGCGCATGCGATACGGCGATCAAATTCCGCCCGGGAGAACATGGTCATGCAACCTCGCAGATATCGAGGATGGTCAGCATGTAGACGCGGATCATGTCGAGATAGTCGACGATGTCGACACGCTCGTCTGGCATGGTGTTGTAACGGCCGCCGGGGCCACAGACGATACCTTCCATGCCGAGTTCCTTGTAGAGATGGCCGGCATCAGTACCGTAGAAGCGGGTCGGCGTGATCGCGCCGGTCGGCTGTTTTTCGCCGCGCACGGCTTCATAGGCCGCGTTGATGGATTTGACGATGCGCGATGTCGGCGAGACCTCGAAGGGCGGCATCAGCGGGCGACCCTCGATCAATTCCGGAACCAGCTTTGCCTTGAGGCCGGGGAAGCGGCCTTCGAGGGCCGCCAGTTCCTTTTCGAGATCGGCCAGCACGCCCTCCTGCGTCTGCCCCGGCGCATAACGGCACGAGCCCTTGAGGCGGACGAAATCTGCGACCTGCGGCGGACGCCATTCTTCGAGACTGCGCCCGAGAGCACCATGGACGACGCCGACATGGCCGCGGTTGATCGACCGGTGCACGTCGCTCCTGGCGCCGCTGAAGGTCATGGCGTTGATGCGCGGGATGATGTCGCAAGCCGCGGCGATCGCATCGACGGATTCCTCGCGCTTGGAGAGATGGCGCGTGTCGCCGGTCAGTTCGATGACATAGCTGAGAGCTGCCGCATGCATGGTGACGGCGACGAGATCGCTCGGTTCGCTGTTGATAAAATAGTCCGCCTTGACGCCGTGTCTGATCGCCGCAAGCGTGCCGACACCGCCCTGCAGTTCGCCGACCACGAAGGTCAGGATAACGTCACCCTTGAGATTGACGCCGGCATCGAGCAGCGTCTTGACCGCGCAGAAATAGGCAGAATCGCCGGCCTTCATGTTCGACACGCCGATACCGTAGATGAACTTGTCATCGACGAGGCCGGCATAAGGATCGACCGTCCAGCCTTCGGTGACCGGATTGGTGTCGAGATGGCCGTTGAACAGCAGGCTCTTGCCGCCGCCGGTGCCCCTGAGGCGTCCGATCGTGTTGAAGCGGCGGCCTTCGTCGAATGGCTGCAGTTCGGCTTCGACCCCGATCTTTTCCAGTTCGCCGGCCATGTAGCGCGCAAGGTCACGCTCGCCATCGGTTTCCGAATGGCTCTTGTGCTGGACCATCTTCGATAGGAAATCGAGGCAGGCCTTTTCGTCGATCCGATCCACTAGGGATTTCGGGTCCATCGTCATACTCCTTGATGCATTGTCATAGGTATTGGCCGGCCGCCCGCGGCACCGCCTCGATCAGGCGGCGGGTATACTCGGCCCGATCCCGGCTATCGATGTCTGCGGCCGGTGCGATCTCGACGAGATTGCCGCGATACATCACCGCGATCCGGTGGGCGATCTGGCGGATAAGGTTGAGGTCGTGGGTAATGAACAGGTAGGCGGTGCCACTGGCCTTCTGCAGCTCCAGGAGCAGTTGGACGATGGACGCCTGCACCGATACATCGAGCGCGGAAGTGATCTCGTCGCAGATCACCAATTTCGGCTTGGAAGCAAACGCACGGGCGATCGCCACGCGCTGTTTCTCGCCACCCGACAGCTGATGCGGATACCGCTGGGCATGGGTGCGCGGCAGGCGCACCTGCTCCAGCATGTCGCCGACCTTCTGGTCGAGATGAGACGCGTCCCCGAACAGCTTTAGCGGCCGCGACAGGATCTCGCTGATCTTCTGGCGGGGATTGAGCGAGGCGTCGGGATGCTGGAAGATGATCTGCACGTCCTTGCGATAGGCATTGTCCATGTCGCCAAGGTTCCTGATCTCGCGACCGTCGAACCAGATCTTGCCCTCGAAGCGGTTGAGACCGGTCATCGCCTTCGCCAGGGTCGATTTACCGGAGCCGGATTCGCCAACGACGCCGAGAATTTCCCCCGGATTGATGCTAAGGCTGATGGCATTGTTGCCGGCAACGCGTTCAGTGGCGCGGCCGGTCAGCGCTGCCAGAAGCGGCTTGCGGCCATAATGGACGCTGACGTTTTCGACACGCACCAGCGGCTTGTCGGTTTCAACGACGATGTCGCCGACCAGCCTGCGGGCCGGATCGGGAACCGCCGCGATCAGTTCGCGCGTATAATCCTGCTTCGGATTGGCAAAGATATCGCGCACCGCGCCCTGCTCGACGATTTCGCCGCGACGGATGACCGCGACGCGGCTGGCCGTGCGCGATACCAGCGCTAGATCGTGGGAAATGTAGAGCGAGGCGACGCCCGTCTCGGCCTGCAGTTCCACGAACAGGTCGAGGATCTGGCATGAGGTGATGACGTCGAGCGCCGTCGTCGGTTCGTCGAAGATGATGCATTCGGGATTGCACGCGAACGCCGATGCGATGACGACGCGCTGCTTCTCGCCGCCCGATGCCTCGTGCGGCATGCGGTTCATCATCGCGGCCGGTGCCTTCAGACCGACGCGGTCCAGCATCGCCTCGCCTTCCTTCCAGGCCTGCTGCCGTGTCAGCCCGCGGTGACGGACCAGCACCTCGGCGAGCTGGGTGCCGAGCGACAGGGTCGGGTTGAGCGACGTGCTCGGATCCTGGAACACCATGCTGATGCGCCGGCCGCGAAAGGTCTCGATCTGGGCATCGGTCTTTTCGAGCAGGTTCTCGCCGCTCAGCAGTATGCGGCCGCCCGGTTCGCGGGCGTTCTTGGGCAGATAGCGCATGATCGACCAGGCAAGCGAGGTCTTGCCGGAACCGGATTCACCGACCAGGCCGAGGATCTCGCCTCGGTGGACGGAGATGTCGATGTTCTTGAGCGCATGGAAGACGCCGGAGGCCGTGTCATAATCCAATGAGTAATTTTCGATCGCGAGAACCGGAGTTTCTGGTTTTGTCGTCATGGTGATGGCCTCAGGTTCGCGGATTGAGGGCATCGCGAAGACCGTCGCCCAGAAGATTGAAGCCGACGGCGACGATGGCGATCGCAGCACTCGGCCAGATCAGGATGCCGGCGGAGAGATGCATGTAACGGCGCGCCTCCGAGACCATCAGGCCCCATTCGGCAGCCGGCGGCTGGGCACCGAGACCGAGGAAGCTGAGCGTCGCAAACAGCATCACGGCAAACGACACGCGGATGGTCATCTCGACGATGATCGGCGCAATCACGTTGGGCAGCATTTCGCGACGGATGATGTAACCCGAGCTTTCGCCACGGGCGATCGCCGCGTTGACATAGTCCTGCTTGCGAACCGAAAGCGCCACGCTGCGGGTAATGCGGGCCATGCCCGGAGCAAAGGCGATGGCGACTGCCACCAGCGCGTTGACGGTGCTGGAACCGAGCAGGTTCACAACCAGAAGCGCAAACAGGAGGCTCGGGATCGACATCACGGCATCGATGGTGCGCATGATGAACTCGTCGGCACGTCCGCCGAAAAAGGCGGACGCGGTGCCAACCAGAGCGCCGACCAGCGTGCCGCCGATGGTGGCGAGAACCGCCATGACGACCGTTGCGCGGGCGCCGATCAGGAGGCGGCTGAAGATGTCGCGGCCATACTGGTCGGTGCCGAGCCAATAAGCGGCACTTGGGCTTTTGTAGCGGGCGAGCGGTGAGATCGCTTCCGGATCATGCGGGGCGACCAGCGGGCCGAACACGACGATCAGCAACACAAGCGCGACGAGGAACAGACCTATGGCGCCCTGCGGCGTCTTCGGGAGACGTTTCAAGAACTCAGTCATACTGGATCCTCTTGTCGAGCCAGGCATAGAGGATGTCGGCAATGAAATTGACGATTGAATAGGTGGCGGCCATGATCAGCACCCCGGCCTGGATGGCCGGCAGGTCGCGCGCCTGGATGGCGACGATCAGCTGGCGGCCGATACCGGGAATGGCGAAGATTTCCTCCACCACGATGACGCCGCCGAGCAGATAACCGACGTCGAGCGCTACGATGGTGATGGTCGGCAAAAGCGCATTGCGCAGCGCATGACGGCGCAGCACATGTCCGCGCGACATACCCTTCAGCCGGGCGGCGCGGATATAGTCGGTATCCAGCACATCGACGAGTTCGGAGCGCACCATGCGCGAAACGTGGGCTATCAGGATGATCGAGATGACGCAGACCGGCAGCACGAGATGGGCGAGGCCATCGGGGAAATTTTCCGTCAGCGGCACGTAGCCGGTCGGCGGCAACCACTTCATCCAGTCGGCAAAGACGAGAACGGCGATTGTCGCCGTCACGAATTCCGGCAGAGCGACACCGGCATAGGAGATCAGACTGACGACCATATCAGCAATCTTGCCGCGGCGGACCGCGGCGATGATGCCGAGCGGAATCGCAAGCACCAGCATCAGGCCGATGGAAAGCACTGTTAGCAGAAGCGAGCGGCCAAGCGCTTCGAACATAACCGGGCCGACGGGCTGACCGGTGCGCAGCGAGGTGCCGAGGTCGCCCTGCAGGACATGCCAGATCCAAGTGAGATATTGCTGCCAGACCGGCTGGTCCAGACCCATGGTCTGGCGCAGCGCGTCGAGCGCATTCTGTGTGGCGTTCTCGCCCAGCATCATGACTGCAGCATCGGCCGGCAGGATCTGAGTGATGGCGAAGACGATGAGCGATACGACTAACAGCGTGTAGACGATCATCACCAGCCGCTTGGCTATGTAGTTCGGAGACAGGAGCATGTTCCTTGGGACAAGAGGGCCGGACGCCATATCAGGCGCCCGGCGATATTGACGGATCAGCCGCGCTTGGGCGCCTTGTCGGTCAACGAGGCGTAGTCGAGACGGAAAACCGAGGCGCGCGGATGCGCTTCGAACCCTTCGACCCAGCTGCGCTTCGCAGCCAGCACGTCGAAGAAGGACGGAATGATTGAGGGCACTTCGTCGTTCATGATTTCCTGCGCCTTCGTGTAGAGGGCGGTGCGCTTCTCCGCATCGATCGTGCCGCGGGCTTCTGCGACCAGAGCATCGAAAGCCTTGTTGTTCCAGCGCGTCTCATTCCAGGAGGCGTCCGACGTGTAGAGCAACTTGAAGATGCCATCCGGGGTCGGCTGCATGTTGTAGAAGCCGACATAGAAGCTGCCCTTCTTCCAGACCTGGTCGAGATAGGTCGCGTGCGGCATGGTCTGCACGTTGATGGTGATGCCGGCCTCCTTGGCCATCTCCTTCAGCGCCACGGCGAGCTGGGTGCGCACGGCCGGACGGTCGGAGGCGACCAGCGTTGCTTCGAGGCCCTTAGGGAAACCTGCTTCCGTCAGCAGCTTCTTGGCTTCCTCGATGTTCTTCTCGCGCTGCTTGACATCCTTGAAGAAACGGTAGGACGGGTTGAGCGGCGTGTCGTTGCCGATGGTGCCGAAACCTTCGGTGACGAAACCGACCATGGCTTCGCGATCGACGGTGAGCGCAATCGCCCGGCGCACGCGGGCATCGTTGAACGGTGCCGTGTCGCAACCGAAGTTGATGTTGCAGAACTGGCCGGACGGCGTGCGCAGCGTGGTGATGCCGTCATTGCCATCGACGCGCATGAATTCCGGCGGCTGGATGGTCGAGACGATGTCGATATCGCCGGCGAGCAGCGCGGAGCTTTCCGCCGAGGTATCCGGGAACACCTGCACTTCGATACGGTCGACATAGGGACGGGCCGGATCGTAGTAGGTCGGGTTGCGCTCGACGACGATCAGGCGGTCCGGCTCGTAGGACACGAGCTTGAACGGACCGGTGCCGACAGCCTTGCTGGACAGGCTCTTCAGATCGCCGGTGGCGATCGATGCCGGGATGATGCGGGCGTTGGTATAGGCCATGGCGACCGGAAGGTCGGCATAGGCGCCCGACAGCTTGAACAGCACGGTCGAATCATCGACAGCGACGATATCGGCGATCGGGCCGACATTGTTGCGGCCGGGCGATGCCGTTGCCGGATCGAGGATCGCCTTGAAGGTGGCGACGACATCCTTGGCGGTGAAGGCGGAACCGTCATGGAAAGCGACGCCCTTGCGCAGCTTGAAGGTCCATTCGGTCAACGCTTCGTTTGCGCTCCAGCTCTCGGCCAGATCCGACTCAACCGACATGTCGACCTTCAGCCGCGTCAGGTTGCTGTAGAGAAGTTCGGTGACCAGGTATTCCGGGTTGACGCGCGTCAGGAGCGGATGGATGACGCTTGCTGCTTGATCGACCGAGATGCGCAGCGTACCCCCCTTGGCCGGCTTTGCGGACTGCGCCAGGCCCAGCACCGGTGCAGCAAAGACGGCGGCGGTGCCGGCGAGGAAGACGCGACGTTTGATTTCCAGCATTTTTCGGTTCCCTTATGGTTCAGGCGCGGTTTTCAGGAATGGAGTCGGCGGCAAAGTCCGCCGCGAGATAGGCCAGTATGCTTTTCGCCAGGGCGATGATGTCCCGGCGGGTGGTATGCTCTTCAGGACTGTGGATGCAGCTTTCCGGGCGGCCGAGGCCGCCCAGCAGCACCTCCTGTGCAAAACCGGACTTCTGCACGTAGCCAAAATCGGAGCAGCTTGCGGCGCCCCATTTCTGAAAGTCTTCCGGCTTGTAGCCGAAGCCCAGCGACAGCGCCTTTTGCCAGCGTGGCCAATGTGGACCTTCCGGATCATTCGTCGGGATGAGGTGTCCGACAAGGGCCATTTCGAGCCCCAGCCCTGTGCCGGCAACGCTGTCGCGGATCAGGCTTTCGATCTCGGCGAGCGCATCCTCATAGCTTTCTTCCGGAGCGTAACGCCGGCTCACGAGAATCTTGATCTCCGCCGGTACCTGTCCGCCGGCGGTGCCGCCATTTACTGCCGAAATCAAAAGCTGCGGTCGCAGCGGACCTGACGCGTGCGGCGGCGGCGTCAGTGCGGATGCCCGGCTGGCCACGTCCGGCTTCAATGCCATCAAGGCATTGAGCAAGGGCAAAGCACCTTCGATAGCATTGATGCCGGCGCCGGTGCGATTGCCTTCCCCCGCATGAACGGCGCGCCCCCTAATCGTCACCTGCAGATGGAAGACGCCGAAGCAGCCCGCCCAGATACGCGGCGCCGCGGAGCCGTTGAAATTGAGGATATGACCTTTCAACATGCCCTGCTCCGCCAGATAGCGAATGCCGGGATATAACCCCCCTTCCTCGTCGGTGCAGAGGAGCAGCATCGGATCGTAATACAGAGGCAGGCCGCATTTTTTGGCAGCCCGCAACGCCAGCAGGGTGGCTGCGATCGTGCCCTTCATGTCCCCTGCGCCGAGCCCGAACAGATCCTCGCGCTCGACCGTCAACTTCAGCGGATCGCGTGCCCAGCCAGGCGCGGCCGGGACCGTGTCGACATGATAATAAAGACCGCAGACGGGCTTTCCCGTATCGCGGGTGGCAATGAGGTTGGTCCGCTCGCCGGATGCCGGTCCACCGGCCACGTACCAAAGATCACGCGGCACGACGACCCGCTCGAATTCAAACCCCAAGGGCGAAAGCAGTTCGGCCATCAGATCGGCAAAAGCGTCGTAGCCCAGTCCCGGTGGGAATGAGGTGTCAACTTCGATCATCCGGGCCAGATCATCGACAGCAACCTCGACATCCCGCTCAATCGCTGCCATGGCAGGTCCAAGGATCTGTTGCGAAGAAGCTGGCTGCGGCATGTTCATGGCAGTGCCCTCGATACCCGTCGCGCCAGCCTCCCAGCTTGCGCTTTTATATAAACTATATAGTAATACTGCGTAGATCGAGACCCTGAGTCAACTCCAAAGAAGAAGCAAATCATTGCCGGAACTGCCCAACAATTCATCAGGAGTGATCAAGCTGACGGAATTGTCGTTGCCGCTCTATGAAGTGGTCAAACGACAGATCACCGAAGCGATCATGCTCGGCAAACTGGAACCGGGTTCGGTTCTGCCGAGCGAAGTGGCGCTGTCGCAAACCTACGGCGTGGCCGTCGGCACCATCCGGCGGGCGCTGATGGATCTTACCAATGACGGCCTTCTCAGCCGCCGTCGCAAGACCGGCACAGTCGTGACCGGCCGCAAGCCGCAGCACAGCCTGCGACTGTTTTTTCAATATTTTCGACTGCACGGGCTGGATGGTTCGCTCAGCAAGTCGGTCACGAAGGTGACTTCGCTCGACAGGAGCGTTGCTTCCGCAGCCGATGCGCGAAAACTTCAGATCGACGAAGGATCGCCGATCGTTACCTTCCACCGTGTGCGTTACGTCGACGAACGCCCGATCATGCACGAGACGCTGACGCTTTCCCGCGAGCGGGTTCCGGACTTCCCGGAAAGACCGGAGGAAATCCCTCAGCTCTTCTACCTGCATCTGCTGGAAAATTATGGGATCCGCATCTCGGCCATACGCGAGCAGATCGGTGCCGACCTTGCGGCCGAGTGCGATGCCCATTGGCTGGACCTGAGCCGGCCAGCAGCGGTCCTAACGATCGACGAAGTGGCCTATGACCAGATGGCTGTACCGGTTTTGATTTCAGCGCATCGGGCAACCACCGCCAACCACCGCTATGTCAACGAGGTGCAGTGAAGCGGGTTCTTCGCAGGCCACACGACCGCCAAGCTCTTTGCTACCGAAGGCGCCCGCGTATACATCACGGGCCGCCGCAAGCACGCGCTGGACAAGGCAGTGGCCGAGATCGGAAGCGGCGCCGTTGGTGATCCCGTGGATCGGCCGACGTGAACCCGGCGGTTGACCGCCCAGGCTGGAGCCAGGCGACAGAGCGGCGCATCGGCGAAGGGGGATTTTTCGACGCAGGCCGTTATCCGACGCACCGCTGCCCGATGGCATTTCAATCAAGCCACTTAAGAGCGGGCGACGTTCCCAGGCCTGAGCACACATGGCCGCCTTGAGATCCCATCAGGGGCGAGTAGCAGCCTGCACAGTGGCAGAGTGTGGTCGCTAGAAAACTCCCGGTAGGCCAATCATCCCGATCACAGCAGATCAAACTCAAGCACAGACCACTACCGCCGTCGATCTTGGCGCAATTTTCGTCTCGTTGGAATTGAGCAAATCGACATGGCGCGTGACAGCTATGTCGCCTGGAAGCGAGAAGCTGTCCCGTCATACGGTGACCGGAGGCGATATCGCCGGCTTATTTCGTGTTTTGCCACCCTTCGCCAAAAGGCACGGAGGCGCAAAAGTAGCCTTTATCCGCTGGTGGTGATCAATGAGGCCGGACTTGATGGCTTCTGGTTGGGGCGACTACACCGATCGCATTGATGGAGAAACCTTGATCCGCGCTTTGATGGCATGGAAACGTGGCGACCCGCGTGCTGCTCGATGGTCAAACTCCTCACACCCGAGGAGGTTGATAACCGTCGGGACGACGGAAGCCGGAGTTTCAAGCTCATCGAGGGCGCGCCGTTGCGCACGAGCTTTGGCGAAGATCTCTATAAAGTCATTTTCGCGACGTCGGCCGGAGGTGCGCAGCAGTTGCCCGGCTGACCTTGAACAATCCCGCGCCGCCGCCGGCGTTGCGAGCCATGCGACGCGGGAGTAAAATAATGTTTTCTGGACCAGGAGCGATGCTGGAGCGCATCGTGGAAGGAGGTCCGACATGAACAATGCGCTGTCGAATGGCAACCCGCAAGAACCGCCGCAACAGGCCGGCGTCATCGTCGCTGAGCATATACGCGATGTAACCGTCCACGCCGAAGTTCTCGCATTGCTGCCCGATCCGGCTACCGCCCGGCTTTGCCTTGATATCGCCGAATATGCCGCAGGTGCCATCGATGGCACCATGGCCGCCGCTCATGTGGGTGCGGACCCCGAAAAGATGATCGCCGCCGCCGAGGAGATCGACCTGCAGATGCTGAGAGAGCACGATGAAGGCTCGCCACGTGAGCGACTCGAACGGGTGACGCGGGCTTTCGAGGATTGGAAGCAGGAAAGGCCCGGCCGAATGAGCCTGCTCCTGGACGATTGCCGCGGCGATCTCGATCGTTGCGTGACGACCGAATGTCATGAGACGGCGCTTGTCGTTGCCCCATGCCATGGCAACATGGATGCCCGTGACGCATTCCACGACATCCTTTTCAACGAACACAAGCTGGTGTTGGTGCCGCCACCCGGCCAATATGCCGGCAACCTCCTGGGCCATGTCGTGATTGGCTGGAAGCCGCACGATCATGCGCAGCGCGCCGTCGTCGCAGCGAGACGCTGGCTGACCGCGGCCGATCGCGTTACCGTTCTCTGCGTCAATGATAAACCCGACGGGAGTTATCAGTTCACAGCGCGGGAACTGCTCAAGCAACTCGGGCTTGACGGCGACGTTATCGCGATCAACTCAGGCAACCGCTCTGTCGGCGAAACTATCCTCGATTTCGCGAAAGCCGAAAAGGCCACCTGCCTGCTGATCGGCGCCTTCAAACACGGATATTTCCTGGAGCTGCTGCTCGGCCGCGTCACCCGTTACCTGTTGTCGCATGCCACGTTGCCGATGATGATCAAGCACTAGCCGTTGGCTTGTCTCACTACAGCACGGGCATCAAGAGGATAAGCCTTTCAACATCCAGGCGGCCTCTCCAATTGCACTCGAACCAGAAACAACTCTTCTGTTCTTTCATTCAAGGAGGCAGCGTTGTGCCTGCCGCCTCTTTGATCCCCAAATCCGCAATCTGCGCGGTATCGTCATACGTCTTGATCACGATGTCCGCGAGAAACACCCCGGCTCCGCCAGAACGCCTCTTCTTCTTGCGCGGTGACATAACCCTCGGATTCCGGGGCGCGCGGCTCCTCTTCATCGGGATAGCCCGCCACCAGAAAGTCTTCGGCCTCGAGGTAGGCCTCTGCTTCGGGTCGAAGTTCGACCTCGAGAACATGCACGGCAACCTCTTCGGAATATTCCTTGATAGGCGCGGCGTAGGAGTAGGTCGCCCAGGGGAAGAGCCTGGTCATGACGTCATGCAGATTGTTTGCCCGAAGATGATAGTCGATCCGAATATCCCGCTCATCCCCCTCCCCTTCGCCGATATAGATCTGCAGGTTGGAAAAGATCGCCGTTGTATCACCCCACTCGTCCCAAACAAAAAAAGTTGTTCGATCTTGAACCTCCTCCATGAGCTCTCGATCAAGAGCAAAGGCAGAGCGCATCAGCGACTCCTGATCGGAGGCAACGGCGTCGTCAAAACAGAGCCTGGCGTTTGCGTCCAACACGTTGGCTGCCGGAACAACCACCTCCCACCCCGACTCGGTTTCCGTCCGGCTCCCCTTGTCGGCTCTTTGCCATCGCATCATCCCGCTGTGGGCATCGACGATGACGATACAGACCGGCAACAAGTGCTTCGCCCAGTAATTGACGCGATTGTGTTCGCAACGATGGACGTAATCGCCACCGTCTTCCGCCCATGATGGTATCGATCTGATTTGAAGGGGCAGGAACTTTCCAGTTGGCCGACCGCTATCAAGAATCTCGGCTCGTGCATCGATGCCGGCCCTCGAATAGGGCAGCCTGCGAAAAGACCACTTGAAATCCCGAACAAACACCTTCTCGACAGCATCCATTGCCATGCATGTAGGGGGATCCGCCCGATGGCCGCCCTGCGCAGTTTTATGCTGCCGGCGCGGCGGTGGTATCGGTGGCACGATCCAGTGCCAGATGGTCGCGAGTAGCCTCACTGCTGACGCGGTCAGTTTGGTGAATGCAATGATTCCAGCCTGCAGAAGTCGAACCATCAAAAATGCCCGTCACGAAACGCGGCCCTCCTCGTTCACATTTTCAAGCAGCCCGAGCAGACCCTTGAGGATATCCACCGGTGAAGGGGGACATCCTGGAATATGCAGATCGACGGGCACGACCTTCGAGACCCCGCCGAAGACGGCATAGCTGCCTGCGAAGCAGCCTCCATCGCGACCACAGTCGCCGAGGGCAACGACCCATTTGGGGTCGGGCGTGGCAATGTACGTCCGTTCGAGTGCCTGCGCCATGTTGCTGGTCACCGGGCCGGTCACCAGCAGCACATCGGCATGCCGCGGCGAGGCGACGAAACGAAGACCGAAGCGCTCGATATCGTAGAAAGCGTTGCTGAGGGCGTGCATTTCGAGCTCGCAGCCGTTGCAGGACCCTGCATCGACGGCGCGGATCGACAGGCTGCGTCCAAGCCGTCGGCGCGCGCTCCTTTCGATGGCGGCGGCGAGTTCTGTCATCGCAGCGTCGGAAACCGGCGGTCTCGGCTCTGTCAGTGGCGGCCGTATAAGACTTTCGAAGAGGAGCTTGCGCATGATGGGCTGCCTTCAGAGATCGTGACCGGAATAGGAACAGTTGAACGACTTGTTGCAGAGCGGGAAGTCCGCAACGATATTGCCCTCGATCGCTGCCTCCAGCAGTGGCCACTGAAACCAGGATGGATCGCGCAAATGGCAGCGTTCGATCCCGCCTTCCCGAGTCAGCCGCAGCCAGACCAGCACATCGCCGCGAAAGCCTTCGACGAGCGCCATGCCTTCCCGGCTTTCATTGATGAACGGAATATCCTTCACGATCGGACCATCCGGCAACCGGTCGAGGATCTGGCCCAGCAAGGATAGGCTCTGCTCGACTTCGCGAATGCGGACCCAGACGCGGGCGTTGACATCGCCCTCGTTCAGCACCGGAACCTCGAATGAAAGCTGGTCATAGGGCGGGTAACGTAGGGCATCCCGTGCGTCGAAACCGCGCCCGGAGGCCCGCCCGACATAACCGCCGGCACCATATTGGCGGGCAAGTTCGCCTCGCAGCCTGCCGGTCCCGACCATTCGGTCCTGAAGCGAGGCCGTGTTGTCATAGAGTTCCACCAAGGCCGGCAATTTTCGGTGGATTTCATCAAGCAGAGCCTTCAAGATGGCGCGTCCATCATCGCCGAGGTTGACCGCAACGGCGCCGGGGAGGATACGATCGCGCATCAACCGGTGGCCAAAGGCGATATCGGACGCGCGAAGCACACGTTCGCGCAGCACGCCGCAATGGGCCAGCATCAACGGAAACGCGGCGTCGTTGCAGATGGCGCCAATATCGCCGAGATGGTTGGCGAGCCGCTCCAGTTCGGCCATCAGGGCCCGCAGCCATACCGCGCGGGGCGGGACAACAAGTCCGGCCGCTGCTTCCGCCGCCTGAGCAAAAGCATAGGCATAGGCGACCGTGCTGTCGCCGGACGTCCGCCCAGCGAGCTGTGCTCCGCGGAGCAGATCCCTGCCGACCATCAGCGCCTCGATCCCCTTGTGGACATATCCGAGACGTTCTTCGAGACGGACGACCGTTTCGCCGTTGGCCGTGAATCGAAAATGCCCGGGCTCGATGATGCCGGCATGCACCGGGCCGACCGGGATCTGATGCAGACCATCACCCTCCGCACGCAGGAAGGTGTAGGGCTCAGGCTCGGCCAGGGTTGCCGCCTGCTTGCCGAGCGGGTGGCGCAGATCCCAGCGTCCATGATCGAGCCATGGACGGATATCCGGCAGATCCTGCGGCTCCAATCCGGTAAGGTCGCGGATTGCCCGCTCCAGCCGCAGCGCGGGTGGATGATGCCGCGCAACGGAGGGATATCCATCCGCCAGCCCTTCAAGGCTGATGACCGCGATCGAGCCGGCGGATTCATCGAGGAGAGCCATGTGCACGGCGTGCTTCTCTCCCCAAAGGCCGAGCAAGGTCAACCGCCCTTTCGCGAGCTCTAGTGTCGCCGATTCCCATACCGCCGGATCGACGACCGCCCGCGGCCACGGCGCATGATGTTGAACCGCACCCCCATTCTCAATCAGATCGCTTAGCGCCGACATCTTTTCCCCCGCATCATCGAAGAAGGTTGGCGATATGCTGGAACCAGGCGACCAGCGGCGGCGGCAGATAGACGCCGGCGACAAGCACCAGCGCGAGATGGGCATACATCGGCAGGTAGGACGCCTGGGCCGGCGCCGTGCTGCCGCGCGGCTGGCCGAAGACGGCCCCTGTCAGTCTGAGCAGTAGGGCGCCGAAAGCGATCAGCAATCCGAAGACCAGCGGAATGGCAAGCAACGGCTGCTTGGCGAAGGTCGAGCTGACGATCAGGAACTCGCTCATGAATATCCCCGCCGGTGGCAGGCCGGCGATAGCGATGACGCCCGTGAGCAGGCCCCAGCCAAGTCCCGGATGCGTTTCGCTCAGGCCGCGGATGGCGGAGAGCCTCTGCGTTCCTTTGATCTGGGCGATATGGCCGACGGCAAAGAAGATCGCCGATTTGGTCAGCGAATGCATGACCATATGCAGCAGCCCGGCGAAATTGGCGATCGGCCCGCCCAGACCGAAGGCAAAGACGATGATACCCATGTGCTCGATCGAGGAATAGGCGAACAGGCGCTTGATGTCGCGGCGACGGTAAAGCATGAAGGCGGCGAAGATCAGCGAGGCGAGGCCCATCGTCATCATCAGCGGCCCGGGAGCGAGCGCCTCGGGACTGGCCGACAGCAGCATCTTGAAGCGCAGCACGGCATAGAGCGCGACATTCAGGAGCAGGCCGGAAAGGACCGCCGAGATCGGCGTCGGCCCTTCGGCGTGGGCGTCCGGCAGCCAGGCATGCAGCGGTGCGAGACCGACCTTGGTGCCGTAGCCGAGCAGCAGAAAGATGAAGGCAACGTTGAGGAGCGCCGGATCGAAGGCGGCGGCATGGTCGATCAGGATGGTCCAGACCATGGCGTCGTAACCTTCGCCCACCACCGGCTGCGCCGCCAGATAGACCAGAATGGTGCCGAAGAGCGCGAAGGCGATGCCGACGCTTCCCAGTATGAAATATTTCCAGGCAGCTTCGAGCGCGTCATGCGTGCGGTAAAGGCCGACCATCAGCACGGTGGTCAGCGTTGCAAGTTCGACGGCAACCCACATCAGGCCGATATTGTTCGACACGAATGCGAGATTCATACCGAACATCATGATCTGATACATGGCGTGGTAGAAGCGGATGTTTGCCGGTGTCAGCCGCCCGGTCTCCAGCTCGTGGGCGATGTAGCTGGCGCTGAAAACGCTGGTGGTGAAGCCGACGAAGGTGTTGAGGACGATGAAGACGATGTTGAGATCGTCGACGAGGAGATATTGTCCGGGTGCCGGGCGATCGGTCACGAACAGGCAAAGGGCGGCAAGCAGGGTCAGCAGGCTTGCAAGGACGTTCAGTCGCGCTGTCATCCGGTAGCCGGGCAGGAGCGCCAGAAGGGCCGCCGCCGCAATCGGTATCAAGAGGACGGCCGTTACAGCATCGAAGGCCAGGACAGGGGAGAAAACGTTCATTTTCGCCTCCTTCCCTTGAAATCATCGAGCGCGCGGACATCGACGGTGTCGAACCGCTCGCGGATGCGGAACAGGAAAACGCCGATGACGATGAAGGCGATGAGGATCGAGAAGGCGACACTGATCTCGACCACCAGCGGCATGCCCTTGGCTCCGGTTGCGGCAAGCACCAGCCCGTTTTCCAGCGACATGAAGCCGACGACCTGGCTGACGGCATTGCGGCGGGTGACCATGATCAAAAGCCCGAGCAACAGCACCGAGAGGGCGAAGGCGAGATCCTCCCGCGCCAGCGGATCCGCCTCCGGCGTCACCCGCAGCATTACCGCCGTCGCCAGGGCGACCAGTCCGATCCCGGCGAGCATGGTCGGGCCGATGCCGACGACCGTCTCGATCTCGCGGTGGATGCCGAGCTGGCGGATCATGCGGTGGAGCACGACGGGAATGACGATCGCCTTGAAGACGAGGGCGATTGCTGCCGTTAGATAAAGATGCGGCGCATCCTGGATGAAGGCCTGCCAGGCCACTGATAGCGTCAGTATCAGCGAGTGCAGGGCGAAGACGTTGAGCAGCGCGTAAAGACGGTCCTGATAGAGCATCATCATGCTGACCAGCACCAGGCCGCCGGCGAACATATGGGCGATGTCGAAGACCGGCCCGTCCATCAAAGGCTCCTCGAGACGAACCGCAGGAGGGTGGCGAGCAGCGCGAGCATGAGTGCCGCGCCAAGGAATTCCGGCACGCGGAACACCCGCATCTTGGCCGTTGCGGTTTCAAACAGCGCAAGCAGCGCTCCGCCGGCCGCAAGCTTGGCGAGGTAGGCGAGCAGGCCGGCCAGATAGACGGCAGGGCCGGCGCCCAGGACGGCCAGTTTCCACGGCCCAAAAATGCAGGCGATCAGCGAGATGTAGAGCAACAGCTTGAGCGATGCCGCGAGCTCGATCATCGCTAGATGGCGCCCGGAATATTCGAGCACCATGGCTTCATGCACCATGGTGAGCTCCAGATGGGTCGCAGGGTTATCGACCGGAATACGGGCATTTTCGGCGATCGCGACCATGACCAAGGCGATCAGGGCGATCGCCAGGGAAACACGCAGGCCCACCTGCGATGAGGCCATGAAAGCGGCGATGGACGAAAGCTGGGTCGAACCGGCGATGAGGGCGAGGGTGAAGATGATAAGCAGCATCGAAGGCTCGGCGAGCGTCGCGATCATAACCTCGCGGCTCGATCCGATGCCGCCGAAGCTGGTGCCGACATCCATGCCGGCGAGTGTCAGGAAGAAGCGGGCACTGCCGAGTAGCGCGACGATGGCGATCAGGTCCGCGGTCCAGCTGAAGATGAGGCCGGTGGCGAAGGTGGGGATGATGGCGGCTGCGACCCACGTGACGGCGAAGATCAGATAGGGCGTCACCCTGAACAGCCAGGAGGCATTTTCGGCGAGCACCACCTCCTTGCGCAGAAGCCTCAGCAGGTCACGGTATGGCTGGATCACGGAAGGCCCCCGCCGACGCAGCAACCGCGCCTTGATGAGACGTATGAAGCCTGTCAGCAGCGGCGCAAGCAGCACGACGAGCGCMATCTGGAATGCCTGGACGAGAAGAGCTGTGATCAAGACCATAGCGCCAGCACCAGAAGCAGGAAGACGAGCGCGAGGAAGACCAGGCTCAGATAACGCCGGATCGTGAGAAACTGCAGGTGGTTGAGCTTTTCGGCCACAAATCCGACCGCGCCTGCGATCGGCAGGTAAAGCCCTTCCCAGATCAGATCATGTGTCTCGACGGCAAAATGTGCCGGACGGACATTGCCGGGCGCCGGCATGTCGACCCGCTCGCGCGCCCGGAAGATCAGCGTTCCGAAAACGCGCCGGACGGGCTGGGCGAAGCTGCCGCCGCCATATTGCGTCATCGGATTGACCTCGGGGAAGCCGCAATCCCAGGCGGGCGCCCGGCGGAGCCGCCGCGAAGCGAAACGGTGGATGAGATAGGCCGTCAGCGACGCCGAAAGCAGGGTGAACAGGAAGACCAGCAGGCCGTTATAGGAACTGCGGCTTTCGGCGACCGGCACGATCGACAGCCACGGAATATCCGTCTGCACCGGCATCCGGTCACCGATCAGCGACAGTGTCACCGGTGCAAGGCCGTCGATGATGATTCCCGGCAGGATGCCGGCGAGAAGGCAGAGCGCTGCCAATACGGACATTGCCGCATGAGAGAAGCGGTCGACCTCCAGCGCCTGTTCGGCGACGACGGTTCGGGGACGGCCGAGGA
This sequence comes from Rhizobium sp. 01N447_2, assembly GCF_056399245.1. Lineage (NCBI taxonomy): Bacteria > Pseudomonadati > Pseudomonadota > Alphaproteobacteria > Hyphomicrobiales > Rhizobiaceae > Rhizobium > Rhizobium sp. 01N447_2. The sequence goes on along the minus strand of NZ_JBFTQY010000008.1, from coordinate 75,756 downwards.
ACGTGATGCCGAATGCCTTGACGAAACAGGCGCCAGCCAGTGCCGCCGACAAGGCGAGTAGCCCGCCCACCGCCGGCACCAGGATTTTCAGGCCCCATTGCGGCAAAGCAGGGCTTTGCAGGATCGCCTGGAATGCCAGCCATTCGGAAACGAAGCCGTTGAACGGCGGCAGGGCGGAGATCGCGACGCAGCCGATGAGGAAAAGGAAGCTGGTGACCGGCATGCGGTGGATAAGGCCGCCCAGCTTGTCCATGTCCCGCTCGCCCGTTGCCGTCAGTACCGCGCCGGCGCCGAAGAAGAGCAGGCTCTTGAAGAAGGAATGATTGAGAGCGTGAAACAGCGCGGCCGTCAGCGCCAGTGCGGCCGCCAGATCCATGGCGTTCGCCTTGAAGGCGAGCGCCAGGCCGAGGCCTACGAAGATCACGCCGATATTCTCGATCGTACTATAGGCAAGCAGACGTTTGAGGTCCCTCTCCATCATCGCATGCAGGATGCCCAGCACAGCCGTGCCGCCGCCGAGCACAAGGACGATGACGCCCGACCACCATGTCGGCGCGCCGATCAGGTCGAAAATCACGCGGATGAACGCATAGACGGCGACCTTGGTCATGACGCCGCTCATCAGTGCCGAAACATGGCTCGGCGCAGCCGGATGTGCCAGCGGCAGCCAGACATGCAACGGGACGAGGCCGGCCTTGGAACCGGCGCCGAGCAGCAGCAGGATGAGCACGAGACCAGCCGTGAACGGCGTAGGGTCGGACATCCGCATGGCGGCAAAACCATAGTTTCCGTCAGCCCCGGCAAGCAGCCCGAAGGCAAGCAGGAGCGCGAGCGTGCCGAAGCTCGCCATGACGATATAGAGATAGCCGGCCTTGCGGTTGCCGGCGTCGCGATGATGGGCCATCACCATCGCCCAGGACGCGAGCGACATGAACTCCCAGGAAATGAGGAAGGTGAAGGCATCATCGGCCATGATCACAAGGTTCATGCCGGCGAGGAAAGCCGGAAAGAACGGCAGCACCCGATGCGGCGCGTGTTCGTGACGGCCGTAGCCGAGACCGTAGAGGCTGGAGAGCGCGCCGCCGAGGTTGACGATCACAAGGAACAAGGCCGCAAGCGCATCGATCCGGAAATGGCTTCCGAGCCATGGCAGGCCGAGAGGAAGGACAAGCGCCGACGCTTCGGCGGCAGGGAGAGCTGTGGCCAAATAGGCGAGCGCAATAACGAAAGCGATGGCGGAGAAAACCAGGCTTGCACCGTAGATGACAGGCGTGGACGAAGCCGAACGGGCGATCGATACGGCGAGCACAGCTGTCCCAAGCAGCGCCGCGACACATGACAACAGGACGCAAACCGATGTCACGGATCATCCCTCGCTGCGGGAAAGGGTCTTGATGGTTCGGTCGCTTCGCTCTCGGATGACTTGAGTTTCGCCCTGAGCCTGACGCCTCGCCCACCATCCGTGCTGGCAGCCCCCTCGTTGATCACCTCGACACCAGCGCTTTCCAACGCGGCCAGCAAACGCATTAGGGAGTCGACATTGCCGCGCACGACATCGGCGCTCGCTTCCATGCGTTGAATTGTCGGGACAGAAATTCCCGCCAATTCGGCCAGTTGGCGCTGGTCGATACCGAGAAGGGCCCGGGCGGCCCGCATCTGAGCGGCGGTGATCACGACTGAAACATCGCTTATCTTGCGCAGTCTCTGACAATTGACACCTATGATGTGCCTATTGATGTCTGAAATCAATATTTTGATGCGTCAGCACCGTTTTACCTTGAACCGCTGCTTGTTAAACCTACCCGGCTGAGAGTAGGTAGATGTCGTTTTCACACACCGAAGGAGCCGTTCGTGGCCGACGAGCGCCGATCTGTGCAGTCAGCCGTTGCTGCCCTTGATGACGAGTTGGCCGCTCGAGTGTGCCGGCAGCGGAACCGTCCACCGTCATCACGCCAAAAGCTTCCCGTCAAACCTGATAGCATCACGCCAACAGCTCGCCATACATGCTCGTAAGACAGGGCTCTCACCGTAACGAGAAGATCGACCGCGGCCTCGCAGCATCGCTTGCCGCGATCGCCGGCGCGCTCAACGCATCGGCTTTTTATGCCGTCGGTTTCTTCTCCGCCAATATGACCGGCAACGTCTCCACGCTCTCCGACCACCTCGCTGTCGGCCAATGGCTGTCCGCCCTGTTCTATGGCGGGATCGTGATGGCCTTCGTGCTCGGTGCGGCTGTGTCGACCCTGATCGTCAACGAGGGTCGGCGTCGTGGCGTGCATGCCATTTACGCCTACAGCATTCTGGCCGAAGCGATGCTGCTTGCGATTCTCGGCTGCGCGGATCTTTGGTTGCTGGCCGCCTGGCGGGTGCCGGTGCTCGTTCCCGGCCTGGCTTTCCTGATGGGGTTGCAGAATGCCGTCGTCACGCGCATCTCGGATGCCCGCGTGCGCACCACCCATGTGTCCGGCATGGCCACCGATCTCGGCATTGAACTCGGTATTGCCTTCGACATACTGTGTGGGCGCGAGCCGGCAACAGAGACCCGGCACAATCTGACCAAGCTTCGCCTGCACCTCTATACGATCGGTGCCTTCCTGATCGGCGGCATCTTGGGCGTCTTCATCTACCGTGCGGTCGGGGGCTATCTCCTCATTCTGGCGGCGACGTTGCTCACGGCAATCGCGCTCGACGCGATCCGGCGGGCCAAACGGACATCACTTGGCCGAAGCAGTGTCTCATCGGAGATAGGATTATGATTCTGGGAGTAATCCAACGGTCTTCTACGGCATGTGGCGCAAAAGTGTGCAGCGGTTTGGCGACAACGACATGCGTAAAAACAAAGACCTAAAGCGCGACAAGCGAATCTGAAAGATCGCGACGCGCTTTAGTCTTACTGGGCCGGAAATTTGTGGATTTTAGCGGGCATTGTCCCGGTGCAGCATGGACATCGCTGAAGGTTGCGACTGAGTGCGACGGTCAAGTGCCTTCTAATGGTGGCGATCGATTTGGCGCGTATCGTTCGGGTTGGATCGGGGGATCCGCGGGGTCGATAACCTTCGGGAACGACAGGTTCTGGGCGGTTTTTGGTTTTGGTCGGCGCTGAGGGGGAATCGTCTCCGTTTGGGAGATGAGGAATCCGTAGCCGGCGATGCAGAGGCTTGCATGATGATGGAAGCCCGCCAGCCGCGCCCCTCGTAATGGCCGAGCCGGAGTTCCTGCTTGAGTTCCTGATAGTCGCGCTCGATGCGCCAGCGCAGCTTGGCGGTGCTGACCAGCGTCGCGAGCGAAGCGTCGGCGGCGAGAGTGGACAGCATCTCTAAAGTCGGGCCGGTCGGCTCCGGAGGTCGACGGTAATCCGCCATGTCAAAGAGCCAACACGATAATGATCGCAATCGGCAAAATTGGATGAGAAATTTGTCGTCACTCAAATTTGTGACGCCAGCACAAAGCTCCCAAGCTCTTTTGCCAGGCGTCCGCGAAAAGCAGCTGGATGGCTCCCCCCGCGGTTGGAATTGCGGTAGTCCTGTCGTGCAAACCGCGAGGCGTCGAGCCAAGTAATGATGCTGCCCGAGGAGTGTGCGATGCAGAGCTTCAAATTCAACACCACGGCTTCACTGGTCTTCGAAAGCGGTGCAGCCGGGCGGCTTGCCGAAATCGTCGGCATGCGGCTCGGCCGGTCGATCCTCATCGTGACCGACCCCGGCATCCGCAGGTTGGGACTATGCGACGACGCCGTTGCCTCGCTGTGGGCCGCGGGGCATATCGTGATGATATACGACCAGACGGAGGCGAATCCGTCACAAGCATGCCTCATGGAGGCCGTGGAAGCCGGCCGGGCAGCGCACGCCACCGGCATCATCGGTTTCGGCGGCGGCTCATCGCTCGACGTCGCGAAACTGGTGTCGCTGCTCCTTGGGTCAGGGGAAGAACTTGATACCGCCTGGGGTGTGGGGAATGCCAAGGGGCCAAGGCTGCCGCTGGTTCTGGTGCCCACCACGGCGGGCACCGGGTCCGAAGTAACGCCCGTCTCCATTATCACCGTCGGCGGCGAAGAAAAGCGCGGTGTCTCATCGCCGATTCTGCTTCCCGATATAGCCATCCTCGACCCGGATCTCACCATCGGCCTTCCGCCTCCCATCACCGCCGCCACAGGCGTTGATGCCATGGTGCATGCCATCGAGGCCTATTCATCCAGGCACGCGAACAACAATCCGTTGTCGAAGATGTTGGCCAGGCAAGCCCTCCAACTCTTGGGCGCAAACATTGAAAAGGCCGTGTTAGACGGCAAGGATCGCAAAGCCAGGGGAGCCATGCTTCTCGGCTCCCTGCTGGCGGGCCAGGCATTCGCAAATTCGCCGGTCGCCGCCGTGCACGCACTGGCCTATCCGATCGGCGGCACCTTCCATATTCCCCATGGTCTTTCCAACGCCTTGGTGCTGCCGCATGTCCTGCGCTTCAACGCGCCGAATGCTTCCGCCGTCTATGCCGAAATCGCTACCGACGTCTTCCCGGATCTCGTTTCCGAGCCAGGCGGCCAGGCGCGCTGCGCCGCATTCATCGAACGGCTTGCCGACCTCTCGGCAAAACTCGGTCTGCAGCCCCGGTTGCGCGACGTGGGCATCGGCGAGGAGTATCTGGCCGGCATGGCGCGCGATGCGATGAAGCAGACGAGACTGCTCGTCAACAACCCGCGCGATGTCAATGAGGCCGATGCGCTGTCTATCTACAGGGCGGCCTGGTGATGAGCGAACGTAGCGGCCCAAGCAAGCGTTCCGCATACAAGATTTTCCGGATAGTTGGGACACGATGGTCCGACAACGACATCTACGGGCATATGAACAATGTCGTTCACTACAGCTTGTTTGATACGGCGGTTAACGGCTTCCTGATCGAAAACGGAGCATTGGACATCAGTCAGGGTCGCGAAGTCTTCGTCGTTGTCGAAAGCGGCTGCCGCTATCATGCGGAGATGGCCTTCCCCGAAGTCGTGACCGCCATTCCGTCCGTTATTTAAGCAAGTGCCCCTTTATTTAAATAAGCATCAAGCTTGGGTAAGCGCGCTTAATTAACGTAGACCGTTGTCACTGCGTCAAGCGCAGGCGCCGGATTCCAGGCCAGCTCCCTAAGACCACGGTGCAGATGGATTTAGCCGCCAACCGACGGGCCGTCCTCTAATACATCATTTCTTAAAACCGCGCTCCTATTCCCGCTCGCCCTCGGCATTGGCGCCGAGAGAAATGGAATGAGCAATTTGGGACTGGTATCTGCAATGGCGCGAACAACGACGTGGCTTTTATACCAAATGGGAAGAGGACATGCTGATGGCAGCCCAGGCCCTAACCCGGGCAGAGGGGCAGAGGTGGGCTGGATCCGCCAATATCCAGAACTCCTGAGTAATATCCGACCAATCAATGGCCTAATCGCACCGGAGAAATCGAATTCGCCGCACGCGACTGGCATGGTGCTTGCGATGCGTTTCATCGACATGCGGCAAACCGCTCGAAGGAAATCCAGCGTGTCATGCGCGTCCATCGCGATCCGTTCGAGCCTAACCGTTCGGCGGGGAAACGATGATGCTAGGGATCGGGTGGCAGCTTCTTGCCACCAGACTGATTTAGCCCCGATCCGTGCGTCTAGATTGCCCTAAGAATACCCGATCAGCCTTCAACCGCGATCGCACCGATGCCGCGTGGGGCACAGCTAAGTCGCAGCAGTATCCGCTGCTACTCTCCCGTTTGGGGGGTTCTTGCAATTCGTTCGCCCGTTTGGGGGCTTGCCCCTTCGCCATGCGATCGTTCTTCATCCTTGGAAGCAGGCGCTTCGGCCCCGTTTTGCGGGCCACCCAACCAATCACCAAGGTGATTTTCTTCCTCCCCGTTTTGCGGCCCGCCCAACCAATCACCGGAGCCGCCCGATAGTGAACCTTTTGGCTATGATGCCAATGTACTTTCGGCGGCGGCCCCAGCCGTCAAACCGGCTGAAGGCAACTCGAAAGGGTCTTCCTCAGTTATCTTCTGCCTGTTTTGATAACGACCTGCCTTTCTGCGGCGCGACGGACTAATTTAGTCGCCGGGGTACGCAGTTGGCAGCCTAACGGCTTCGACGGGCTAAGACCCGCATGACAGATGACCACGGTGACGTGGAACTCTTCACCTTAGGCGCTCAGAGCCGTGAGAATCCGCTGGGTCGAGCGGCGGCATCGCTTAGCAGTCCTCAACTGGAATGCCACCGGCAGCGATAATCGCCTCGGCGGTATCGACATCGGTTAGCGCCGCGGTTCCTATCTCGACCTCAATGACCTGCAGCCCCGATGTTCTGATCAGGTCGCGGGCACCGATATCGCCCCTCAAGCGGAGAACGCTGTCGTTAAGGGACCGTGGCAAGATTACCGGGTTGCCTCGCATACCCTCAGAAGCGGCGCAAACGATTGCGGCGCCGTCCGCGACTTGGAACGCGTCAATCAGTTGATTCAGATTGTCCGTGGAAATGCCTGGCATATCGGCAAGCAAAATCAGAACACCATCGGCGCCGTCGGCTACAGCAGCGGCAAATCCGGCCGCCAGTGAACTAGACATGCCCGCTCGGTAGTCTGGATTGACAATAATATGCACGGGCAGGCCGGTGAGAACGTCGCGGATATCGTCCTGCCGATGGCCGACGACGACGATGATGGAAAGGGCGGCACTGGCCTTGGCGACCAAAGCCGAGCGACGCACGAGCGGCATTCCGTCAAACATGGCCAACAGCTTGTGCCCGCCATTCGAGCCCATGCGCGTTGCCAAGCCAGCCGCCAGCACGACGATTGATACATTCGGCTTTGCTCCCATCTCTTTCCCGATCCCACCAACGCCGCAGCGTCCTCCGTCGACAAGCTCCAGGTTGCGAGGTCGCGAACTTGCAGCGGCTTTTACCTCGGCAGCAATGCGTTTTCGAAACAACGCCTTGCAGCAGCTTAGCGTCCAGGCAAGCTATTTTCCATCTGCGTCATCGTAGGAGGGTGAGCATCTCCGTAGGCGCTACGCAGGCATCGTCTGGCGGCTGCTCGTGCGAAGCGCTTTGATAACCTGAGCAAGGATCGCTACGGAGATCTCAGCTGGATTGGATGCGCCGATGTCGAGCCCGATCGGCGCGTGGATCGTTGAAAGCGCATCGGCACCGAAGCCGTATGCGGCAAGGCGGCCCGTCCGCGCTGCGTGGGTCTTTCGGCTGCCGAGCGCGCCGATATAGAAGCAGCCGGCGCGCAATGCCTCGGCCAGGGGAAAATCATCGATCTTGGGATCGTGGGTGAGTGCGACTAAGGCGGTATAGCGGTCGAGTGGATCCGCCATCAATGCATCGACCGGCCAATCGGTGAACATCTGCACATCGGGAAAGCGATCACGCGTCGCAAAGGCTGTGCGCGGATCGATGATGCGCACATCGAAACCGGCCAACCTTGCCATCGGCGTCAGATACTGGCTGATATGGACGGCGCCGATGATGGCGATGCGCGGGGCAGGTATGTAGACATTGAGGAAGCCGCTGGCATCTATCGTGTCGAAAGCCATCGAGCGGCCAGACCGAAAGGCGCCTTCGACGAGCGCGGCAAATGGCGGCTCGACTGGATCCCCTTCCAGGAAGATATGCTCTTTTCCCCGAAAATCTGTCAGCAGCACGACGGCGAGACGTTTCCGACGCGCGGCGTTTAAACGCTGCAGGCTGTCGCGGCGCATCAGCCGAGCCTCTCGACAAAGACGCGGATGCGCCCGCCGCACGACAGCCCGGCGCGCCAGGCGGTCTCGTCCGCAACGCCAAATTCCAGCATCTGCGCCTTGCCGGCGGCAATCACCTCCGCAGCGGCGGTAACCACCGCACCCTCGACGCAGCCACCGGAAACCGAACCCTCGAAGTTGCCATCACCATCGACCACCAGATGACTCCCAACCGGACGCGGCGCCGAGCCCCACGTCTCGATCACCGTCGCAATCGCAACAGCTCGGCCCGCTTCCATCCAAAGCTCGGCCGTCAGCAGCGGGTCGGTCAGGTTCGTCTGGATGGTCATTCCCGCGGGCCTCAATCTAGTGTTGGTTCAGTTCTGAAAAGAATTCGGCAATATCCGCCTCTTTGACGCTGTCTCCGACATACCAGCTCAAAGTGTCGTAGAAGCCGAGAAAGGAGCCCTTTGTCTTGGCAAGAAGGGCCATGGCTTCGGCGGCGGAGATCGAAAGCCTGCTGACGAAGAAACGAACGAGAGCGGGCTCGGTGTTCGGGTGGGCAAATACAAGCGCTGTCGGAGAGTTGGCCGAAATCGTCGGCAGGACCGGAGCCTCCGACCTGCATGGCAAGGTGATCGACAAGCGGATGTCTCTGGAGGATGCAGCCGCTTCGATGACAAAAGCCTCGGCATCGAGAACCCAAGCCGAACGCGACGTGTCGAAATACTGGAAATCGCGCTGCGCCAGCCGAAGCGTTACCGTCTTCGCTTCTCCTGGCGCCAGATGAAGCTTGGTGAAGGACTTAAGCTCACGGACGGGTCGTTTGAGACCCGGCTTAATCGGCCGGACATAGAGTTGCACGATTTCCTTGCCGGCAACCGTACCTGTGTTGCGGATGGTAAGGGCGGCGGTGCAGCCGGCGCCGGGCGTGATCTCCTGCGTATCGAGCCTGAGATCCTCATAGGCGAACGTGGTGTAGCTGAGACCATGTCCGAACGGAAAGGCTGGCGTCATCGCCTTCAGATCGTAGAACCGGTAACCGACGAAAATGCCCTCGCTATAGACGTGCCGGCCATGCTCGCCCGGATAGGTGTGCCAGCCCGGAATATCCTGCATGCGAACCGGCATGCTGGCGGAGAGCTTGCCGCACGGGTTCTGCTCGCCAAACAGGATGCGGGCCAGTGCTTCGCCACCGCCCTGCCCGGCATAGAAACTGGCCAGGACGGCGTCGACATCCCCGATCCATGGCATCTCGACCGTGTCTGGCATCGAGAGCACGACGACGAGCTTGCGACCTGTCGCCGCCAACGCCGTGATGAGTGCATCGTGGCTGGCGGCGAGTTTCAGTGTGTCGCGGTCGTTGCCCTCGCCGTGACGGCTCTTCTCGTTTTCCGCAAACACGACAACGACATCGGCACACTCCGCGGCTTCGACGATCACCTCGATCGACGCCGTCACGTCGGGCTGCGCGACCGGCGAGAAGGGCAGATGCCGGACTTTCAGGCTGTCTCCTGCCCGCGCAGCAATCTGAACGAACGGACTGTCGACGCGATAGGGATTGGTGGTGGCCGAGCCGGAGCCCTGGATTACAGGGGTGACCGCGCCGTCGCCGACAATGAGAAGCTCACCCGCCCGGCCGGGATCGAGCGGCAGCGCCTGGTCTTGGTTGCGCAGCAGCACGATCGATTCCGCCGCGATGTCGCGCGCCAGCGCATGATGCGCCTCGAGACCCGCCGGCGTGCCGCGCCGCTCGCCCAACTTGCACTTGCGCACGAACGCCAGAACTCTCGCGCAGGCGGCATCGATCACCTCGGGCGCCACGTCGCCGGCGTTGATCGATGCATGGAGACGCGCCTTGCGAGGCTTGCTTTCCGGCATGTCCAGCTCGGTGCCGGCATCGAGTGCTGCGCCACGATCCTTGATCGCATGCCAATCGGACACGACAAGCCCGTCAAAGCCCCATTCCTCGCGCAGCACCGTGCGCAGCAGCCAATGATGTTCGGCGGCCTGGATGCCGTTCAGCGGATTATAAGCGCTCATCACGGTCCACGGCGCGCTCTTTTCGATGGCCCGCTCGAAGCCTGCCAAGTATATTTCGCGCAGGGCGCGCTCATCGACATCGGAACTGGTCGTGGTTCGCTCGATTTCGGAATTATTGCAGGCGAAATGCTTGAGCGACGCCCCGACGCCGTTATCCTGCAATCCGCAGATGACGGCTGATGCCATGTCGCCGCTAATAACAGGATCCTCGGAATAATACTCGTAGGCCCGCCCGGCCAGCGGCGTGCGCCTTATGTTGATGCCGGGCCCCAAAAGCAGATGAACCCCGAAATCCTGGCACTCTGCCGCCAGCGCAGCGCCCATGCGATAGGCAAGATCAATATCCCAGGAACAGCCCAGCAGATTGCCGTTGGGAAAGCACGTGGCTGGACGGGTGGCACCGAACATGCCGCCCGATCCGTCGCCCTGTTGCCCGACGAGATCGAGGAACGCCCGCAGACTGTCTTCGTCGTTGTCGCCGGCGTCGATCTGGGTGGTAGAATAGCGCACGCCATAGGCCCCATCGGTCATGACGATCGAAGGAACATCGAGCCTTTTGATCGATGCCGTCTTCCACAGGCCACGCCCGCTCAGGAGTTCGACCTTTTCGGTCACCGTCATCTGGTCGACAAGCATTCGAATGTCGGCGTCGCTCGGCTGGAACATGATTGGTCTCCGGTACTGCGGATCAGGCGTGTGTCAACAGATCTTCTGAAGGAGTTCCATCAGCATCATCCGCTCGGCAAGCGTCAGCGTGCTCAGCGTTTCCTGCGAGATCTGCAGCGCGACCGACAGATTGCGGGCGACTGTCACCTCGCCTTCCGGCGTCAGCGTCAGCACCAGCCGGCGCGCGTCGGCCGCGTCGGGGGCGGTGTGAACGAGGCCACGCTTCACCAGTCGATCGACGACGCCCTTGATGGTCGCCATATCCATGGCGGTCTCGCGGCCGAGATTGCCCTGCGAACAGGGCTGCAGGTCCTTCAGCCTGACCAGCGCCGCCCATTGGGTGGTGGTCAGCTTCTCGGCCATCAGGCTCGCAAAGATCGCCACGTGCCGCTGGTTGGCCTGGCGCAGATAGAAGCCGATCTGCTCGCCAAGTGTATACTGGGCCTGCTGGCCCTGCGCCTCGGTCGCTGCGGTCTTTTGTCGGCCGTCTTTTTCTTTGAACGGAACGTCCATCGGATCTCTCAAATCTGCCTGTTCCTCGTGATGACCGGCAATGGCGCTGCCGATTTTACTCTCGCCATAAATTCAGAATGGCTTCTGTCGTCAGAATTTCAATCTGCTCCGAAAGCCTTGGCGCCAAGATCTCGATGACCATGGCATGTGCCTTCATGTCGCCGCTTGCCAGTGCGTCCTCGGCGAGGATGACCCGGTAGCCGGCGTCGACCGCATCGAGAACGCTGGCGTAGACGCAGACGTCGGTCTCGACGCCAGAGAAAATCAGCGTGTCCGTTGCCGATCCTTGCAAACGCGCAGTAAACCCGGGCGAGCCAAAGACCGAGTAGGTCTCCTTGTCGACGATGGAGCCTGGAGCGGCGATCGCTGTAAGCGGCGCCACCAGATCCAGCATGGCGACATCGAGCTCATCCAGCGTCACCGATGGCCAGCGACGATAGTAGGTCTTCCAGCGACCCGTAGCATCTTCGGCACTTTGGGGCACCATGAAGCGAGCAAAGACAGTCTCAGCGGGCCGCGCTTTGCTGAGCGCCACCACATTGGGAAGGATGCCTTCGATCGCTGGCGTATACCACGCCGTTTGCTCAGCGAAGAGGCGTTGCATGTCGATGACGACATGCAACGCATTCCTGGAGAGTGGCGCGGGTGCCATCATCAGTCGGCCACCGGGACGGTGTGTTCCGCGGCCCAGGTCAGGGTGATGGTGTCGCCATCACTCAGGACTTTGCCATCGCGGTTCTGTGCAAACAGCTTCAGCGGCAGACCGTCTGCGGTTTCCAGCAGATAGGACAGCACGGGACCTGCATAGATGACGGTGGTAATGCGTGCCGTCAGGCCGTTGCCATCCGTCGGACCCGATGCGATCGACATCTTCTCCGGGCGCACGGCGAGCGTGACGTTCGAACCGCTTGCGGGCAACGTGGCGGTGGTCTGAACGACCGTCCCATCGGCGAGACGCACCGCGCCGTTCTCCACGGTGCCTGTGAGGAAGTTGGAGTCGCCGAGGAATTCGGCGGCAAAGCGCGTCAGCGGTCGCTCATAGACGGTTTCCGGCTCGCCGATCTGGACGATACGGCCCTTGTCGAGGATCGCTACCTTATCGGACAGCGTCAGCGCCTCTTCCTGGTCGTGGGTGACGAAGATCGTCGTCAGGCCGCTTTCGCGCTGGATGCGCAGCAGTTCGACCTGCATTTCCTGGCGCAGGCGCCGATCGAGCGCCGACAGCGGCTCGTCGAGGAGCAGCACGCTCGGCTTGATGACCATGGCGCGGGCAAGCGCAACGCGCTGCTGCTGGCCCCCGGACAACTGCTTGGGCATGCGATCGGCAAAGCCAGGCAGATGCACCATTTCCAGCGCACGGTCGACTTCCTTGCGGGCGGCGGCGCCCTTGATGCCCCGGCGTTCGAGACCGAAGGCGACGTTCTGGGCAATCGTCATATGCGGAAACAGCGCGTAAGACTGGAACATCATGCCGATGTTACGGCCCCAGACCGGAATGTCGGTGACATCATTGTTGCCGATCGTGACGACGCCCTGGTCGGGCTTGATAAAGCCCGCGATGATGCGAAGCAGTGTGGTCTTGCCGGAGCCGGATGGGCCGAGAAGGCTGGTGAAAGAGCCTTCAGGGAACTCGGTGGTGATATCGGACAGGACCGGTGTGGTGCCGTAGGTCTTGGCAACGGAATTGACTTTAACGTTTGTCACTTGTGTCTCCGGGCTTGGCGAAGCGCGCAAAAATCAGGATGATCGTCATCGAGCCGAGCAGAAGCACGGTGGAGATCGCGTTGATTTCAGGGGTGAAGCCCTTGCGGATCGAGGAGTAGATCTGCACCGGCAGGGTGGTGTATCCGGGCGTTGCGAGGAAGTAGGAAATCACGAACTGGTCGAGCGACACGGCGAAGGCGAAGAGCGCGGCGCCAAGGATGCTCGGATAAAGCAGCGGTAGCGTCACCGAGAAGAAGGCGTGAACCGGTGTCGAACCAAGGCTCATCGCGGCTTCTTCAAGGTCGGCGCGGATTGTCTTGAAGCCCGTGCCGACGACCAGAACAACGTAGGGGATGGCGAGCGCCACGTGGCCGATCAACAGGGCGTGCATGCCGCGCCCGATACCGGTCCAGTAAAAGAAGATCAGCATGGCCGTGCCGGTGATCAGCCAGGGAATGGCAATCGGCGGCAGCAGCATCAGTTGCAGGAGACTTCTGCCGCGAAAGGTCCGGCGCGACAGCGCAACGGAAGCCATGGTACCCAAAGCCGTCGCCAGAACCGCGGTGATACTCGCGATCACCAGGCTGTTCAGGCCCGCCGTCAGAAGGATGCTGTTGTCCCAGAGCGCGTCGTACCATTGCAGCGAGAAATGGAACGGCAGTTCGTAAAGTGGCGAAGCGTTGAACCCCATCGCCATCATCACGAGAATGGGCGTGTAGAGGAAGATGAGGATGGCGATGAGATAGATTGGACCGAGCGTTTTCATGATCCCTTCCTCAAGCGACCGTTCCGCGGCGCAGGACACCGGAGAAGGTTGCGAAAATTGCGAGCACGACAGCCAGCAGCGTAAAGGACAAGGATGCGCCCAAAGGCCAGTTGAAGGCCTGGGTGAACTGATCCTCGATCACCGTTCCCATGGTCACGCCGACACGACCGCCCAGAATGCGCGGTTCCATGAAGGAACCGATGACCGGAATGAAGATCAAAACGGCGCCGGAGATCAGCCCGGGAGCCGCAAGCGGCATCAAAATCTTGAACAGGATGGTCCACCAGCGCGCGCCGAGGCTTGAAGCAGCCTCAATGATCGCGTCGTCGATGGCCACCAGCGCTATGTAGCAGGTCAGGATCATGTACGGCAGGTAGCCGTGAACAAGACCAACCACCACGGCATAGCGCGTGTAGAGAAAGCCGATGGAACCCGCGTCCGGAGCAATCATATGCAGCAGACTGTCGAGAAAGCCGTTTTCGCGCAGCACCATGGTCCACGAAAAGACGCGCACAAGACCGTTGGTCCAGAATGGCAGGAGAATGAGGATCAACAACATCTCTCGCGTCTTGCCGAAGGTCGAGCGGACCAGTGCCACGGCCGCCAGGAAACCAAGCACCGCGCAGAACAGCGTCGTCCAGAAGCCGATCAGCAGCGACGTGATGCCGATCCCGACCAGATAAGGTTGATCGATGAACGCGCGGTACTGCTTCAGCGTAAAGATGATCGGGGCCTTGCCCATCGGTGTCGCCGACATGAAGCTAAACACGAACATGGTCAGCAGCGGCAGAAAGACGGCAAGTGTCAGCCAACCATAGGTCGGCAGCAGCAGCGCCGTCGTCGAAACCCATGGCGGGAGTGGGCGCCGGCTGCGCGGACCCGAAGGTCCGCGCTCTGACGCTGATGTCAGACGATCATTCTGCATAGAAGGCTTTCACTTCCTGCCAGATATTATTGAAGGCTTCGCGCCGGTCGTCGGGAATGCCCGAGACAAAGGACGTCGTCTTCAAATATTCGGTCTTGTGGACCAGGCGGGTGAGATCGTCGGCAGGAAGTGCTGAAAGGGCTGCCGAATTTGAAGAAGCAGGGGCCCCGATCTTGGTTGCCCATTCGACATAGAATGTCGGATCGATCATCCAGTTGACGAATGCAAGAGCACCTTCTGGATTCGGAGCCGATGTCGGAACACCGAGACCATCGACCCAACCGACGCCGCCTTCCTTAGGCACTACGAACTGAACCGGAAGTTTAGAAACGCGCTTGGATCGCACCGAGCCGCCCGACCAGAACAGCGACAGGTCGAATTCCTTGGCGGCGAACGACTTGTTCCACTGATCTTCCGTCGACCACAGCAACTTGACGTTCGGCTTGATCGATTTCAGCGCGGCCGTAACAGCAGCCAGATCCTTGGGATCGTTGATGTCCTGCCCGCTCATCAGCGCGCCAACGCCGACATTGATGATGGCGTCGTCGTCCATGGCAACACGGCCCTTATAGGCCGGGTCGGCGAGCACCGCGTAACTGTCGGGAACGGTCATGCCTTCACGGATGGCAAGCGAGGTCATGCCCCAGACCCACGGAACGGCATAACCCTTGCCGTCCTTGCTGAAGTTCGGGTTGGCGCGCAGGGTCTCGTCGACTGTTGACGCGTTTGGAACCTTGCTGAAATCGATCGGCTGCAGCAGGTCTTCGGCAACCGCCTGGGCGCAACGCGCAGCGTTGAGGATAACAAGATCATAGGCGCCCGGATTCGTGCGCATCTTGGTCAGCATTTCCGATTCCGAGCTGTAGTAGTCATGGACGACTGTGATGCCCGTCTTTTCGGTGAAAGCCTTCAGCGACCAGGCTTCGTCGGTTCCGTAGCCCTGCCAGTTGAGGACCGTGATGGATCCGGCCGAAAGGGCTTTGCGCGGCAAGGTGGAGATGCTGACGCCAGCAATCAGTGCTGCGGACATCAACTTCATTGTGTTGCGTCTGGTGAGTTCAGTCATTGTGGCACCCCTCTTGAAGATACACAGTTATGGACCATCATGACCCGCGGTCATCGACCTCAACGGATCGGCTAGCTTGAAAACAAACAACGTGCCAAAGCGCGCTTAATCATTTGTATACATACTAAAAGCAGATGAGCGTTGTCCGTGTGGCGCTGACGTCTCGGCGAAATGAAGCGCTCGCTGCGACGCAGCGGCACACCACTTTGTAAGAAAAGCACACACTTCATTGAGCGGCCGGCATGAATCCACGGATCTCCTGCAAGCTGTTCGTTCAACCCTCTGACTTTAGCATCAGTCTTTTATTTTATATGTACACAAACTATCGGTGAGGAATCGAGACCTGTCAAGCACTGCCTTGCTTTAGTGAGCGCTTGACGATGAAAAATAGACGTCCAGCCGGCGATCCTCAGCGTGTCCAGCAATCATGACGCGTATTCCGTCGCCGCCCGACACATAGTTGATGTCCTGCCCGTTGATACGGGCGGCAAGAACATCGCCCAATGCCAAGCCTGGCAACTCGATGTAACCAGCCTCGGAGACCGGAGCAATCGTGCAGGCCACCCGCCCGTTGGCAAAGACGATGCGCGACAGCGTGGTGCGCAGATCCGTCTTCAGCGCTGCGCGACCGTTCAACGTCATCACCAGGGTTCCGGATTTGACGACCAGCTCGAGCGTTCCCGACGGCGAGACCATAGGTCCGAGCACCACATCCCAGCCGGCATGGCGCATCGTCCATCCGGTCCACGGATCGAAGTCAACGATCTCACTGGCAGCCATCAGCGGCAGCATGGCGGCCCAGATGTAGAACGGATCGGTATCGCCCTGATCCATTGCCTCGCCGGTCACCGCGTTGTAATTTTCGGCGGCGATGCGATCGTAACGCCAGTTCTTCATGAACAGGTCGTAGCTCTGGCTTGCCAGCTTGCTCGCCTCCGCCACGAAACCGCAGCGCCGCAGGCCAAGCCAGACCATATAGTTGACGTTCGGCCAGATGCGCCCGCGCCAGTAGACGTTGTCGGTGAAGGCCGGATCGTCTCGCGTTGCGTTCGGCAGCACGAAATCGCCGCCGAAGGTCGTCTMATCGCTCAGATGCTCGAGCAGACGTGCCGCCTGCGCCGGCGTCGCGGCGCCGCACAGCAGCGGGTAGAAGCTGGTCGGCGACAGCGAGCGCACGAAACCGCCGCGCCGCTGGCGATTGGCGAAGATGCCGCGGCTCTCGTCCCAGAGCGTCTGCGAGATCAGCGTCCGCTGACGTTCGGCCAAGGCGGCGAATTCGCGGGCATCGTCATGCTTGCCGAGCACGGCGGCCATTTTCGAAAGCATTTCGGCGTCGAGAGCGGCCGCGCAGTTGACGCCGAGATCGAAGGTCGACAGCGTCCGGGTGACGGGATCGTAGATCGCCTCGTCATGGGTCGCCGAATTGTCCATGCCGGTTTCATTGCGCGCGGCAAAGGCCGTCCCCTTGTAGAGGCCCTCGCCCACGTCGGAGGTTCCGCAGGACAAAAGGCCGGTACCATCAGGATCACGGTTGTCCTGCCACCAGCGCCGATTGCGTACCAGCGCCTCGTAACTTGCCTGAATTATCGATCGTTCGCCCGTCCGCTGGTAGAGCTGCCAGACGACCAACGCGCCGAACGGCAGCTGGGTGCGATCGACCCAGGCATCGTTGGACGTGACGATGCAGGCGATATTGCCCTGCGGGGTCGCGCCGGCCATCGCGGTCGCCATGTTCTCGCGCGCCAGATCGGCGTCGAACACGCCCGCAAGAAGGGCAGCGAAAATCTGGTCGTTGAACCAGACGGCGAATTTCCCGAGGTTCCAGATCCGGGTGACCGCCGTGTAGGAACGCGCGTTGGTTTCGTCCCAGATGGTGTTCCAGGCGACGACGTCACGCATCGCGTCGAGTGCGCCCTCGAACACGCCGGTCTGCGCATCGGCGATCGCAACTGGCGCGCCGGCGGCAAGGCAGGCCTGCGCCTTGGAGATCGCCAGTTCGGCACTATCGGCGACGCCTGCGGCATAGGCCCCCTGGCGCATCATCTCAAGATTGAAGCGCAAGCCTATGACCGGCGCTTCGTTCTTGCGGGTCGCCGTATAGAAGTAGCCGTTTTCCTCGAAATCCGCGCGCAAGGCGTCGATCGTCTCGTGGCCAGTCACATGCACCGGCACCTCGGTGGTCGCGACCGCCACGAACCGTGTACCGATCTTCAAGAGCGTGACGTTTCGTCCTGCATCATGGACCGCCACCTCACCTCCATCGCAAGAGATCGCCAGCGTCAGCCAGAAACGCAGCCCCCATTCGGCTGACACCTTGCCGTCCCAGCTGCCGCGAATGGCGAAAGGGTCGGTCTTCGTCGTCGAGAAGGCTACGGTCGTGCCGCTGTGATCTGTCTCCAGCTCGATCAACGAGCCGTCGATCGTATGGCGTCCCAGCCGAACGGTATCGCGGCGCGGCTCGATGGCGGAGGTTGTCTTGCTGCGGGTCGAATAAAGGATCGGCGTGATCCGCACGCCGAGCGGCAGGAAGACCATTTCGGCCGGCCGGGTGGACCAGCTGTTCCAAGCACGCATCAGGGGGATCGTCGAATGTTGTGGCATGGCTCTATGACTTCCGGTCAGTTTGTCAGCGGGATGAGTTTCGGTGCTGCGGCCAATCCACTCTTGTCGAGGCTGTCGCCGAGGTAGGGTGTATTCTTGTAGTACCGATTTGCAGCCGTGTTAGCGACGTGCAGTTCAAGGCTGTGGACGCCAGGGGTCAACCTGCCGAGAGCAAAATTGTAGGGCCGCCAGCCGCGGCGACCGATCTGCCTGTCATCCAGCCGGACAGTAACCACCGTATCGACGGCGGGCAGTTCGAGGACCCAATCGGCCTCATCGCCGATTTCGAGCGTCAACCGGTAGATGCCCGTCCCGGAGAAATCGGCAAAGCCCTGCATTTCCCAACCGGTTTCGACCGAGATCGGCACGAATTCAGCATCAGGCCCCGGCGCGAAGCTCCAATCGTCGACAAGCGGTACGGCACGACCATCGTCGACGACAGGCTGATCCGAGAGATGACCTTCCCGCGCTACCGTCTCCGGCACCTGCCGCAATCGAAGGCAACGCACGTCCTGCGGGCCAAGAACGACCGTCAAATGCTCAAAGGCGAATACCTCGTTTACCGTGCCTGTTGTCGCCGACCAGACTTCGCACTCGAAGCCATCTCCGAAGGAAATCTCGCTGACGCGTTCCGTCGAGCCATCGTTGAACAACACGATCCGCCACCAACCATCAGGCTCGTATCCGATCCATTGCCAAGGCTTATCAACCGAATGGCAGGCCACATCGGGACCGGTCGATCGAAGCGACCGCAACAGAGCGCCCACATCACCGTCACCGGGCATCCTCTCGATATGCATCGAAACCTCGACAGCCTCGCGTGTTATACCGTCGCAAACAGCGGACAGGCTATCGCCTGAAGACCAGACAGCACCACCCGCCGCCTTGAAGACGGCGAGCGTTTGCAAGGTCTTCGTCGTTTCGAGCACGGTGACGGACGGCAGAACGACAGCATCGAAAATAAGGCCGGACGCGCGCAGGTGGCCGTTCTCGATCGTAGCGGTCGCCAAATCGGCCTCGCTGACGAACATGAAGTCGCAGCCCTCTGCTAGGAGCCCTTTGCACCAGGCGCCGATATGGGTTGCATGGCTGTGGCGCGGCCCTTCTGCGAAAGCTGTATGAAGAGGATAAAGGATAGCAACCGGCGTGCGGGGCGTGGCGCCCTCGATGAAGGCGGAAATCCGTGCCGTCTCCTCGGCAAACAGATCGTGGTAGCTCCACCACGGCTCGAAATTGATGCCCGGCCCGAAATCGAAACGTGGATTGGAAAACGGCGTCGGATCGTCGTCGCGCCCATCCGTCTGGTAGACGCCGTGCCAGAGGAACTGTCGGCTCCCGAGGCAGTGAAGCCGGATGGCCTGCGCCCGCATCGTCTCCAGGGTCAGTTCCCATTGCCCGGCGGCACGCACGGGCGTTCGCTCGGCGCTGGCATAAGTTTCGACGACGCATCGGCTGCGACCATTCGAACGGGCAACGGAATCGCCGAGCTTCGGCGCCAGCTGCGCCACGAAATTGTTGGAATCAACGGCCGTCTCGTGCCGGTAGGCATCGATGCCGAAGAAATCCACTGCAAGCGCCACCCTGGGGTCGATGCTGGTAAAACCGCCGTTCAACGACCAGGAACTGACATGCGGCAGGATCTCGTGCCCGGTGAGGACGATCCCCCTGCCCTCGGCCCATCGGCGCAACGTGCCGGAGAAGGCCTCGTTCATCAGGGCCGAATAGGCGGCGTAGAATTGGGCGCGCAGTCGCAGGGTTTCAGGCCCGACGTCACCCACCAGCGCCAGCAGGGCCCTGGCGAAGGTCTCTCCCGTGCCGCGCGACACGGCGTCCGGCAGGGTCGGCGCATAGAGCAGGCTGTTGCCGAGGTCACCGGAGATCTGGCTCCACTTGTAGAAACCCGCCGCCGGCTGGTCGTAGAATACGAAGCCGACGGGGTCGGGCACGAGATCGCCAAGCGCCTCGATCAGCGGATCGAGTCCGACTTCGATGAACCGCTCCGCAGCCTCCGGCAGGAGATAATTGATCAGCCGCGAGGTCCTCGACCGGGCGCTGACGAACACCGTGAGCACCTGCCCCCCATCGGGCACGCCCTCGAACAGGTAGCTGCACGACGTTCGGTCGCTTTCGACGACGAATGTCCGCGCCGTGACGTCGACCACCTGGTCGAGGCTGTCGATGCCGACCGACGGATGCAGCAGCGCTGCCTCGACGGTCCACTGGCACCACTCGACGATGCTGCCCTCATACTGCCACGCGACGATATCGGGGCCCATCGTCCGGGTGAACGGCGGATGGATGCCGCTGATCTCGCCCCGCGCGTCTCCCGAGGACGACCAGAACAGGTGGCGCTCGCGCAGGTCGTCGCGGTCCACGACCGTCCGGCCGCCGGCGTGACCGCTGATCCAGTTGTAATCGTCGTAGATTCCGAGCTTCAGGCCCAGCTTGCCGGCAATCCCAGCCGCAACACGATAGGCGTCCAGAAAGGGCGGYGACAGGTAGTCATCGCGCGACATTGCGAGACGGGCCTGGATCAGGATCGTGCCGATCCCCTTCTGTTTGAAATCGGCGAGCTGCGCGTGGCAAACGTCCTCTGCCGGGATCGAATGCCAGAACCAGTAGGCCGACGGGCGAAACGCGGCTGTCGGGTTCTCGAACAAGTCGCGGCGGCCGATATCCTGCTCGGTTCGGATCTGCTCCAACTCGTCTCTCCCTAGTGGCTTGCTGCCGTCACACGTTGCATGGCTTTGGTCGTTTCCATCCAGGCCGGCTTGTCGGGGGCGAAGCGCGCTCTCAGATAATCGGCGAGATCCTTGATCTGGCCGTCGTTCAGCGTCTGGCGGAAAGCCGGCATCGACATCACCTCAGGGGCTTGGCGGCCGGTGGTCTGCGCCAGGATTGCAGGCGCCTCGACACCCTTCAGGATTGCCTGGATAAGATTGTCCGGGGTCGCCGCATGAAGGTTGCTGTTGAGCGCCAACGACGACAGGATCGTGTTTCCAGTGTGGCATGTGGCGCAGGCGCCGTTGAACAGGCGCTCGCCCTTCGGCGATATGCGCGCGGCGGAAGCCTTGGCCGCTTCGCTCGCGGCAAGGGCGGCCTGCTTCTGCGCCTTGCTATCGGCGGGAGCCTCGTTGAGACCTGCGAGATATGTGGCCATGGCGCGGATATCGCTATCCGGCAGCGGCTGCATGACCTCGACGACATGCGCCATCGGGCCGGCGGCACTGCCGTGATCGCGCGAATGTCCGGTGCGCAGGTAGTCATAGAAGGCGTCTGCCGTCCAGCCGACCGGGCCCTTGGCGAACGCATTCAGGGCCGGCGCCTCCCAGCCATCGGCAAAGCCGCCGGCAAGCCGGGCGCTGCCGCTCTTTTCCGCGCCGAGCACATTGCGCTCGGTGTGGCAGGCCGAACAGTGACCCAGGGTCTCGACGAGATAGGCCCCCCTGTTCCACTGCGCATCGCGGGTCTCGACATATTTGAACGGCTGCGCCTTCAGGAACAGCGCGTTCCAGCCCGCCATCATTGCGCGGATGCTGTAGGGGAATTTGAGCTTCGTCTCCGGCGCTCTTTCGGCGACCGGCGCCTGCGTCATCATGTAGGCGTAGAGGGCCTGAAGATCGGCATCCTCGGCGCCCGCGAACGAGGTGTAGGGGTGCGCGGGATAGAGGTGATGGCCGTCGCGGCTGATGCCCTCGCGCATGGCACGTTCGAAGGCCGGGTAGGACCAGGCGCCGATGCCGTTTTGGACATCGGGCGTGATGTTGGTGGCATAAACTGCGCCGAACGGCGTGTCGAAGCGCCGGCCACCGGCAAAGGGTGTTCCGTCATTTCCGACATGACAGACATTGCAGGCGCCGGCCGCCGCCGCCAGCCGGCCGCGCTCGATGGTGGCGGCGCTGTAGACATTGGCGTCCGGCCGCTGGATGGTGCCGATCGCCGGGCGCCATGGAGATGCCATGGTCGCGATAGCGGACAGAGCCGCGACGGCACCGACGGCTGACAGACCCATGGTCCACCACTTCCGCCTTTTCGCGACCGGAGTGACCGGCGTTTCGTTCGTCTTGCCGTTCAGAGTTGCGAGGACCAGTTCCGGCGTCAGCGGCAGTTCGCGGAAACGAATGCCGGTGGCATCGTAGACGGCATTGGCGATGGCCGCGGCGCTGGGAACGGAGGCGGACTCTCCGACGCCGAGCGGCGGCTCGTCCTGCCGCGGCACCATCAGCACGTCGATATCAGGCACCTCGGGGAAGGTGATCAGCGGGTAGCCGCCCCATTCCTTCGACTGCACGGCGGTCGAGGAAAATTCGACCTTTTCCTTCAGAACCCGGCTGGTGGACTGAATGATGTTGCCGTGGATCTGGTGGCGCACGCCGTCGGGATTGATCATCATTCCCGAGTCCTGCGCGCAGGTCACCTTGGTGACCGCGATCTCGCCGGTCTTCTTGTTGACGGCGACATCGGCAACCCATGCCGCCCAGGCGGCGGCCTTACCCGGAAACGGCCCGTGGACGTAGACGGCATAGGCAAATCCACGGCCGTAGTGCAGATCACCTTCGCCGCCGAGCGTGCCCCATGTCGTATGCGGCACCCACTTCGCCCGTTCGGCCAGCGCGTGCACCAGGTCGACGGCGCGTGGGTCGTGGAGATAACGGAGCCGGTACTCGACCGGATCGACGCCGGCGGCGGCGGCCAGCTCGTCGACGTAGCATTCGTGGGCGAATGTATTCGGCATCGCCGACACGCCACGGAACCAGGAGGCGCGTGCGATCGGCGGCATGTCGTGCACGGTTACGCGCAGGTTGCCGTAGGCATAGGGCGGGATGGCAGTACGATCGCCCATCTGCACGACGTCGGAAACGGGCGGCAGCTTGCCGGTGAGGATCAGGGGAAGGGTTGGCGCCAGATTGGAGGGATAGCGCGTTTCGAAATCATAGGCGGACGGACCTCCCTCCAGGTCCAGACCGCCGCGCACATCCATGATCTGGGCGGCGCCCTTCGGCTCCCAGGCATGTTCCTGTTCGCGCGTTAGCTGGACCCGGACGGGTGCCATGACGGCCCGCGACAGCAGCGCCGCGTCGGCTGTCACGTCATCGGCGCAGTTGCGGCCGTAACAGCCGGCCGCCTCCAGCCGCTCGACCCTAATCTGCTCTTCCGGCATGTCGAGTAGCAGCGCCAGATCTCGGCGCATGGGATAAGGGTTCTGGGTTCCCGACCAGACGGTCAGCCCGGCGTCATTGTAATCGGCCACCGCGCAGGACGGGCCGATCGAACCGTGCATCTGGTAAGGCCAGACATAGGTGCGGTTCATCGGCTGGGCGCTGCCAGCCAATGCCATGTCGACATTGCCGCGATCGGCAAGCTTGCGTGGCGTCGACGGATTGGCACGCAGCGCCTTCTCCGGCATGTTCAGATCCGGCCACTCGGGCGGCGCGCGCCACACGACCTTCAGGCTTCCGGACGCCTCGATGGCGATTTCCTCACGGGTCGCGACAACACCGACGAAATCACCGATGGCGACGACGCCGACCAGCCCGTCGATATGCGCGACCGAGGTCTCGTCGATCGAGATTAGGCTGTTTCCGACATGCTCGCCGTGATCGAATCCGGCATATGGCGGGCGAATAACGCGGCCGTGCAGCATGCCAGGCACGCGCACATCGTGGACATAGGTCCAGCGCCCGGTTGCCTTCTCGGGAATATCGACGCGCGGGCGCGACGAGCCAACCAGTTTATAGTCCGACGGCGGCTTCAGCGGCGCATTGCTGTCGATCGACAGCCTGACGTGGCTGCCGACGACAACATCGCCGAAGTTCAGCTGCCAGTTCTCGCCGCCGTCGGTACGGATAGTGCCGTCCTCCAGCCGCAGCCGCTCAATCGGCACGCCGACCTTCTCGGCGGCCTTGGCGAGAAGATGGCGGCGGGCGGTCGCGGCGGCCTGGCGCAGCGGCACTGAGGTGATCTGGATGGTTTCGCTTGCGATGGTCGCACCCTGGTTGGGCGCGGCGGTCGTCGTGCCGAGAACCATGTCCACCTGTTCGAACGGCACGCTAAGCTCCTCGGCGACGATTTGCGCCAGCGAGGTGCGGATGCCTGTCCCGAGATCGACGTGGCCGTTGAACGCTGTCACCCGGCTATCGGCCCCTACGGCGATATAAAGCTCGGCGGCGTCGCCCATCGACGCGTCATTGACAATGAGAAGCGTGCTGGCGGCTGCCATGTAGGCGGACTTGGGTGCTTCGCGGTGGTTCATCGCGAAACCTCCGTCAGGTCGTCGGTCATCGAGTCGACTGGCCGGCCGGCTTTGGTAAGGGTTACGGCGCGGCGCACAGCGGCCAGTATCTCAACATGCGTTCCGCACCGGCAGAGATGGTGCCGCAGAGCATCGCGAATATCGCCCTCGTCGGGATCCGTATTTCGCTGAAGCAGTCCAACCGTGGCGATGATCATGCCGTTGAGGCAATACCCGCATTGCGCCGCCGCCTCTTCGATGAAAGCCTGCTGTACCGGGTGCAGAAGCCCATCCACCGCCAGCCCCTCGAGCGTGATCACGCGTCGTTTGCCGATCGCGCCAAGCGGCACAGTACAAGACCGCACCGGACGGCCGTCGACCAGAACCGCGCAGGCGCCGCATTCGCCCAGGCCACAGCCATATTTCGGTCCATTCAGGCACAGGTCGTTACGCAATATGTAAAGAAGCGGTGTTTCCGGTTTCGCGCTAACGCGCCAAAGAGCGTCGTTGACATTCAGTGAAACGGAAACGGCAGGCTTCACGGGAGCTCCTCCAGCATCGCGCAAATAGCCAGGCCTTTTGCTACTGGACGGATCGCTATACGGCGGGCGCCCTGGCGGCGCGTGCGCATCATAACGATGCGACTGTCCCCGACATCACGCATCTACTGCCCCTTATTTTTATACAAATAGCGTATACGCTTCATATGGAGCACTGGCAAGTCGAATTTCGTTGTTGCAAACGTCGAAAAACGCGGTACGCTGGGATATACAACTAAACCAGCCGCCACGAATGCTTGTCTCGCTTATTGCATTTTAAAGCGTATACGCTATAAGTAAGCCAATTCGCCTGTCGCCAGCGCGATACGGCGAAAAACGAAAAAAGGGGTCGCCATGTCCACCGGAAATGAAAGAATCGCGATCATCGGTGCCGGCCTCGGCGGCGCGGCAGCGGGGGCGCTGCTCCAGCATGCCGGTTTCAACGTCCAGATCTTTGAACAGGCCCCGAGCTTTTCCCGCCTCGGCGCCGGTATCCACATGGGACCGAATGTCCTGAAGATCTTCCAGCGCATCGGCATGGACAAGAAGCTGGTCGATATCAGCAGCACGCCGGCCTATTGGTTCAGCCGGGATGGCCTGACGGGAGACTATCTCTCCCGCATTCCCCTCGAAGGATATGGCGCGACCTATTGTACCGTCCATCGCGGCGATCTCTCTGCCTTGCAGATGGACACCATGGCTCCCGGCACCGTCCAGTTCAACAAGCGATTGACCCGCCTCGAAGACAATGGCTCGGATGTCTACCTCGAATTCCAGGACGGCACCTCGGCGCGCGCCTCGATCGTGATCGGTGCCGACGGCATCAACTCGCGCGTTCGCGAAACATTGCTGGGTGCCGAAAAGCCGAACTATAGCGGCTGGGTCGGTCATCGCGCGATGATCTCGGCGGAAAAGCTGAAAAAGTTCGACCTGACCTTCGAGGATTGCGTCAAGTGGTGGGGGCCGGATCGCCACATGATGGTCTACTACACCACCAGCCGCCGCGACGAATATTACTACGTGACCGGCGTCCCGCACCCCGCCTGGGAATTCGACGGCGCTTTCGTGCAGAGCAGCCGCGAAGAAATGTCGGAAGCCTTTGCCGAATACCATCCGGTCATCCAGGCGCTGATCGAAGCCACCGACGACGTCACCAAGTGGCCGCTGTTCAACCGTAACCCGCTACCGCTCTGGAGCCAGGGCCGCATGGTCCTGCTCGGCGATGCCTGCCACCCGATGAAGCCGCATATGGCTCAGGGTGCCGCCATGGCGATCGAGGATGCGGCCATGCTGGCGCGATGCCTGAAGAAAACCGGATCGCAGGATTACGCGACCGCCTTCCGCCTCTATGAGGCCAGCCGACGCGATCGCGCGACGCAGGTCCAGACCGTGTCCAACGCCAATACGTTTCTGCAGACGCAGGAAGATCCTTCATGGGTCTACGGCTACGACGTCTATGCCGAGCCTATCCTCGACAAGAGCGTCGCATGAGCGCGGCCCCTCTCTACGGGGCGAATGTCTCTGCCAACGGCATTCGCCAGCATTATCTGCGCTATGGCGGCAAGGGTCGGCCGGTCATCCTCATTCCCGGCATCACCAGCCCGGCGATCACCTGGGGCTTCGTTGCCGAGCGCCTTGCCGAACGCCATGACGTCTACGTTCTCGATGTCCGGGGCCGCGGCCTGTCCTCGACCGGTCCGGATCTCGACTACGGTCTCGATGCCATGGCCGCCGATGTCATCGGCTTTGCCCAGGCGCTCGGTGTTGGCGCTCCTGCGCTGCTCGGCCATTCGATGGGTGCGCGCATCGCCATGCGGGCGGCAAATATCGGCGGCGAGTTCTCCCGCCTCGCCCTTATCGATCCCCCGGTCTCCGGGCCGGGCCGCCGGCCTTATCCGAGCAAGTTGCCCTGGTATGTCGATAGCATTCGCCTCGCGCTGGCAGGCATTGATGCCGAGGGCATGAAGGCGTTTTGCCCGACATGGTCGGAAAGCCAGCTGCGGTTGCGCGCCGAATGGCTGCACACCTGCTTTGAGCCTGCCATCGTCACCGCCTTCGAGGACTTCCACCAGGACGACATCTTCCCGGATTTTGCCGCGCTGAAGCGGCCGTCGATGCTGATGGTCGCGGGACGTGGCGGCGTGATCGCGCCGGAAGATGAAGCGGAAATCCGTGGGCTCAATCCCGCTATCGAGATCAGCCGCGTCCCGAATGCCGGCCACATGATCCCTTGGGACGATCTCGACGGCTTCTTCGAAGCGCTTGGAGATTTCCTCTCCCGATAAACGCTAATGGCGGGTCTTTGGCCCGCCATTTTTATTGCCGCAGCGAGAGCGCCCTAATGTGCGCCCGCTCACTCATCAAAGGAGCCGTCCGTGCAGAAACCCTATCGTATCGGCCAGATCGTGCCGAGTTCCAACACGACGATGGAGACGGAAATTCCGGCGATGCTGATGGCTCGCCAGCTTATCCGCCCGGAGCGCTTCACCTTCCATTCCAGCCGCATGCGCATGAAGAAGGTGGTCAAGGAAGAACTGGCCGCCATGGACGCCGAATCCGATCGGTGCGCCATCGAACTGTCCGATGCCCGCGTCGACGTGCTGGGATATGCCTGCCTCGTCGCCATCATGGCGATGGGCCTCGGCTACCATCGCCAGTCGGAAAAGCGCCTGACCGGCCGCACGCAGGAAAACGACACGAACATCCCGGTCGTCACCAGCGCCGGCGCGCTGATCGAGGGCCTGAAGGTGATGAAGGCGAAGAAGATCGCCGTCGTCGCGCCCTATATGAAGCCGCTGACCGAACTCGTCGTGAACTATATTCGCGAGGAAGGCTTCGAAGTGATGGATTGGCGGGCGCTTGAAATTCCCGACAATCTGGATGTTGCCCGCCACGATCCGGAAAACCTGCCGGCCATCGTCCAGACGCTCGATCTTTCCGATGTCGATGTCATCGTGCTTTCGGCCTGCGTGCAGATGCCGTCGCTGCCCGTCATCGCCAAGGTCGAGGCCATGACCGGCAAACCGGTGCTCACCGCCGCCGTGGCCACCACCTATTGCATGCTGAAATCACTGGGACTGGAAGCAGTCGTGCCGGGTGCCGGTGCGCTGCTGTCCGGTGCTTATTGAACCTGACGTTTTTGTCGTTTCCGRCCGCATTGCGGCGGAGGAAAACAAGGAGTGCCCCATGCAGAGTGCTGAAACCAACTATCAGGGCGTTTGGGGCAACCGCATCGGTTTCGGCCAGCGGCCGGCCCTTCTGGTGATCGACTTCCTGAAAGCCTATACGGTGGAAGGCGCGCCGCTCTATGCGCCGGGTGTCGTCGATGCCGTCGCACAAACACCGGCACTTCTGGTCGCCGCGCGCGCCGCAGGCATTCCCGTCATCCACACCCGCATTCTCTATCTCGCCGAGAACTGCGCCGATGGCGGCATGTGGGTGAAAAAGGCTCCGGTCATGATGGCCATGGTCGAGGGCAACATGCTGGCCGAATTCTGCGACGGCGTCGAGCCGGAAAAGGGCGAGTTGGTCATCGTCAAGCAATATGCCAGCGCCTTTTTCGGCACCAGTCTCGCCTCTCTACTTCACACGCAGGGTATCGATACCGTCGTTCTTGCCGGATGCTCGACAAGCGGCTGCATTCGCGCAAGTGCGGTGGATGCCGTCCAGCACGGGTTCCGGACCATCGTCGTGCGCGATTGCGTCGGCGACCGGCACCCCGATCCGCACAATGCCAACCTCTTCGACATCGACAGCAAATACGGCGATGTCGTTTCAAGGGAGGATGCCATCGCCGAAATCGCCAAGATCAAGTCCGACTGTCTGTAACTTTAGTAAAACAGCCAAGCCTTCACGTAAGATAGGGGAACGAGCATGGATCAATTCAGCTTCACCGAAATCTGCCTACATCAGTTGAAGATGTCGGGCGTCCACGAGGGCGAAAAACTCATCGTCCTGACCCAGGGCAACGAGCGCCTCGATTACGCTGACGCCTTCATGGCGGCGGGCATGCGTCTTGGGGCGAAAATGTATCACATGCGTTTGCCACCGGTGCCGCCGGCAGGTGCATGGGCCGTCGGCCAGACCGGACTTGCAGCCATGCCTGACGCGGTCGAAGCCCTAAAGGCCGCCGATATGCTGATCGATTGCATCTTCCTGCTGTTCAGCCCGGAGCAGATGGCGATCCAGGCGGCCGGAACACGTATCCTGACCGCCGTCGAACCGCCGGAGATTCTCGCCCGCATGTTGCCGACAAAGGAACTGCGCGAGCGCGTCGAATTTGCCGGAGAGCTGCTCTCCAAAGCGAAGGTGATGCGGATCACCTCGGCGCATGGCACGGATGTCACCTACAAACTCAACACCTATCCGGCCATCACGGAATATGCGTGCACCGACGAGCCAGGCCGCTGGGATCATTGGCCGTCCGGCTTTGTCTTCACGGGTGGTGACGATGATGGCGTCGACGGTACGATCGTCGTTGCCCCGGGCGATATTCTGCTGCCGCAGAACATCTACGTCCGCGATCCGATCTACTACACCATTGAAAACGGTTGGATCACCGACATTCGCGGCGGCCTCGATGCCGAGCTGGTCAAGTCGTACATGGACGGTTTCAATGATCCGCGAGGCATGGGCATGAGCCATGTCGGCTGGGGTCTTAATCAGAACGCCAAGTGGCATCGCATGGTGCCCGGCGAATTTCCGGGCGGCATGGGCATGGAGGCCCGCTCGTTCTACGGCAATGTCATGTTCTCGACCGGCCCGAACAATGAACTGGGCGGCCCGAACGACACGGCCTGCCATCTCGATATCCCGATGCGCAATTGCTCGCTCTTTCTCGACGATGAGCCGATGGTCCTGAACGGCGATATCGCCGTCAAGGAAATGAAGCACACCGTCAAATCCTGATCGCAACCAACCTGCTTGGCGTGAAAACACGCCAAGCAGCCCGAGCCTCGTATGCCTTGACCGGTGAAACATGCTGTGGTGTTTCCTGCATGGACGCACTAGACGCCGCAACCGATGGACCCGCTAACATGACTGTCAAAGACATCGAACGCCCACGTGAAGCCGCGGTGTCTGAAACCGCCTATGATGTTACCGAGCAGGTGGGTCACTTGCTGCGAAAAGCCTATCAGCGRCATCTCTCAATCTTCCAGGCCAACGCCAGTGACCCAGACCTGACATCCGTCCAGTTCGTCACGCTCTGCGCGCTACACGATCTCGGTCCGAGCTCTCAGGTCGAATTGGTGAAGGCCACCTCGGTCGATCAGGCGACCATCCGCGGGATCGTCGAGCGTCTGAAAGCACGTGGATTGATCGACCTGTCCAAAGACAAAGCCGACGCCCGCAAGGTCGTCATTTCTCTCCTGCCGAAGGGTGAGGCGCTGCTTCAGGACATGTATCCACGCGCATATCTCATCAGCGAAAAAACCGTCTCTCCCCTCAATCCGGCGGAGAGAATTGCACTGCTGTATCTTCTTCGTAAAATTGCGGACGATGAGACCGGAGATACGTCACGGTAATAGTTCAGCGCAGGGCCTATGCCGGCCCTGGTTTCGAAAGGAAGCGAGCCTACGCCCGCATGGGGAAGCGTCATAATTCCCCTTCGTTCGCAGTTGAGAAGTCTTCGTCATTTCACCGGTTGGAGCTGTCAGATTCGATCACCGGCGGTGTTTCGCTCTGCAGGGCGATACGCTCCCATCGGTCGGCAAATGGACCGCAAGCGGTTTTTATATCGATGCCAACCGGCAACTCGCAGCATTCGTCCTCTCCGTTGCTCCCCCAGTTCACCCAGCGTGACTGGCGCCTTTGGACAATCGGGAAGGCGCCGGCACCCGCCGACGGTCCGCTCCGGCTTTCCCGCGCGCCGTCTGCGGCGTCGAAGCTCGGCCGGAGCCATGCCGACATTCCGATGGTCGGGCTGGCATGCTGCGCGCGCCCCTCATTTCCCTTCCCCCATTTCTTATTTGAAGAGCTGTTCGATGTCCGCCATCGGCCGGAACAGCTTCATTGGTTGGTCGGGAAACGGAAAAAAGCTTTCACGCTCGTAGAAGCGGCGCGCATTTTCATCCTTAGCATCTACGACCACTGCGAAGGACGCGATCTCGCTCCTGACGGCCCGAAAGAGGGCATCCGCCAGCAGAAACCGGCCATAGCCCTTGCCTTGGTGGCGTCGGTCGATCGCAAGTCGACCGAGAAGAGTCGCTGGAACGACCGGATAGAGCGGCAGTTTCCGCACTGCCTTTTCGGGCAGCTCCCCGAGATTCACCGCCGTCCACGAAAGGGTGTAGTAGCCAGCGACCGCACCGTCCGACAGCACCAGCACGAAAGGCGCGGCCATGTTCTTGCGGGCATCCTGACCGGCCTGAACCCGGAAATACCGATCAAGCGGCTCCACGCCACTTTCGAACGCAGACCTGTCGTGCTGAGCACCGAGGACCTCGACCCGCGGGGCTTCTCCGATGTCGTCCGCCACCCGTCAGACGTCGGTCGTTTGGCGATAGCGACGCACCGTGTCACGCAGACGATCATTGACCGGCTGCGGGTTGAGCAATGCTTCTACGAAGGTCTCGCTGTCGCGGACCGAGAGGTCCAGACGCTGATGTTCTTCGATTGCCCGACGGGCGGCCTCCTGGACGCTGGACAACACAAAATCAGTCACCGTCCGGCCCTGGAGGGCTGCGGCGCGCTCAATAAGACTTTTCTGGTCAGCCGTTAGGCGCGTCTCAAGACGCTCGCCACGGACCCGTCCACGAGGCGGATGTACTGCAGATTGGACCATCGACATTCTCCTTTTCAACGGATGTACGGCCATTGGCCGGGAAGATCAAGTAGAACGACCAGTTGTGCAACAACCTGCTGCACCGTCAGGGGAGAGATGGTTTCGGCCAATTCTTCCCCGCGACCGCCGCCTGTGCATGGCGGGGCCGMGCGCTCGCAAGACGGCCGATAGCCGTCACTGCTCCAATCGTTCCCATCCGCCGCCGAGCTGGTACGAGACAGCCCACTACTACCTGGGTGGGTAGGGCTCGATATCCGCAGACCAGTAGTGCTTGGCGATGTTCGGGCTGTTGCGGATGACATGGTAGGCGATATCCGGATTGCCTCCTTCAAGAGTGTCCGGGTCCGCACCACAGATTAGGCAATACATTCGTTGATGAACGACACTTGCAAAATATTGCAGAACTGGCGTGGCGTCGTCCTCACCGATTGCTTGCATGTCCTCGGCAGTCTGTTTGGCCGCCTCCTCCGCCGTCGATCTCCTGCTCCCTTTTGCGCAAGAAGCGGTCGCGAGGCTACCTTCCGCTGCAGTGATCGGCATCCGCATCTCTCATGCTCAAGTGAAGGAAAAGACGGCTTACGCCGCCTCCTCTCCTCATCGAGTTCCGGCTGCAACGAATGCAGGTAGTCGACGGCGCGCTGCGCATGTGCCGCCGCCGAAAAGATGGCACGCTTGTCGTGGTGGAGAACCTTCACCCAGCCATCGAGATAGCGTGCGTGGTCGGGGCGTGGTTCGAGCTCGGGCACGATGCCGAGATCGGCGCAGAGAAACGCGCTGCCGAGTTCGGCAATCAGTTCTTCGCGGGCACGTTCGCTCCGGTCTTTTGCATAGCGGCTGAGATCGCGATCCAGCCGTCGCGGTGCCCCGGTCCAATGTGTCATCTCGTGACTGAGGATGGCGACATAAGAGGCATCGTCCCGGAAGGCATCCAGGCATGGCATCTGGATGTAATCACGCTGAGCGGCATAATAGGCAGCCGTACCTCCATGCCGGATCAGTGCGCCGGTATTGGCAAAGAAGCGACCGGCATCGCCGATCCGGCTCATCGGATCCTGGTGAGGTGCGAACTCATCAAAGCGCTCAGGCAGACCGGCGATCTGGTCGGTGTTGAACACCGTGTAGGTCTTGAGGAATGGAATATCCTGTTCGATCTCGGTGCCCGTCTCCGTCGTCTCGGTGCGGCTGAACGAACTGGCAAAGACGACGGTCGTGCCGGTTTCGCCCTTGCGAACGGCGCCGCCGAGTTCGATTGCCTGGTGGAACGTCATCCAGCGTGATGAGGCAAAGCCGCGGGCGATGGCTTGCGACCACAGCAGCAGGACGTTGATGCCGGTGTAGGGTTGGCCGTTGTGGCGCAGTGGCCGGCCGACCTCGGCTGCCGCATGTCCCGTCGTCCAGGGTTTGGTCCATGGCCGCACGCCCTGTTTAAGATCGGCGATGATCGTGTTGGTGATGCGGCTGTAGATATCGGATCGTTGATTGCTTTGCTGCCTGCTCATGTTGGAACCTCCGTTTCGAGGTCGCGGCCATCGCGACCTGCTACGGCGGTCCGAAAGCCGGGCGGCAAGCGGCGCCTGCACCCACAGGGCCGCAACGCAGTGGAGGACGGCAAAGCCGTTGCCGGCGGCGCGAGCCTGGCAGGACCAAAAGCCGGGGCAGGACGCGATGGCACGCAATTGCAGGGGAGGTTTTGACAGAGGCAGACGTGGCAGATCCGCGAGGCGGCGTCACGCCGCTCGCGTCACCGATGAACCGCAGCGCAGATCGCTTAGCTGCCCGGCCGTGCCAATGAGCGGGCGATATCGACAATGTCATCGCGCGAGGCGGTTGGGTCATCCTTGCTCCAGGCAACCCCTAGCCCGATCCGGAAGTCGATGCCCCTGACCGCCTTCAGCTCGAAGGCCCGGTTCGGCAGGCCCTCGGTCCATTCCGGCGCAAAGCCGATGCCAAGCCCGGCCGAAACCAGCGACACCAGCGAATAGGTGTCATCGCARCTATAAGCGATGTTGCGGGTCAGGTCGTATTCCTCGAACTTCTCGTTGAAGTACCGCTCTGTATAGGAGAGGTTCTTGCGGTTGAAGGCGATGATCCTTTCCAAGCGCAGATCGTCGATGGCAATCTCTGCCTGCTCCGCCAGCCGGTTGGTGCGGGCGACCGCCAGCAAATACCGTTCATGGGCGATCGAGGAGAAGCGCAACGAGCCGATGTTTTCCACCGGCCGGATGAAGCCGAGATTGATCTGGCCGTTCTCCAGGCCGCGGATGATGTCGCCGGTATTGCCGCTTGATATATGGATGCGGATATCCGGGTACTTGCGGGCGATCTTGGCCAGAAACGCCGGCAGCACGCCGGTGGTCGCCGGATAGACGGTGCCGATCCTGATTTGCCTTATGGTCTTGCCGGCCACCGCCCTGGTGATCTCGGCRGAMAGATCGACCTCGCTCAGGATCCCGACGCAGCGCTCATAGAAGATCTCCCCTGCCCKSGTCAGTTCCACCCGYCTGGTCGAGCGGATGAACAGSGGACAGCCGAGTTCCCGCTCCAGCGCCTGCACATGATTGGAGAGTGCCGGCTGGGCGATGCGCACCTTGGCTGCCGCCCGGCCGAAGTGCAGTTCCTCGGCCACCGCGACGAAGTAGGAGAGCTGGCGTAGTTCCATGGGGGTTCCTCGATCGACGTGAGGATTAAGCACATTATCTGAATTTAAGATAACTGGAAATCAGATATAATCGAAGACCCCATCTTAGGCAAGGTGGGTGAACGTGGCGAAAACGCTCGGCACGGAAAGGCACAGAGCGCTGATAGCGCTGCTGGTCGAGAAGCGGGAGGCATCAGGTCTCACGCAGACGGAGCTTGCTGACAAACTTGGCGAATACCAGTCGTTTGTCGCCCGATTGGAGAGCGGCCAACGTCGCGTCGACGTCATCGAGTTTCTCGAGCTGGCGAGAATACTAAACTTTGATCCTTTGGACGCCCTGGGCCGACTTGCTAAGGAGTAGGCCGCTGAATTCTAGTGTGCGAGCACTTGTCTAGGACGATTTACCAGCTGAACCGCGAATCATTGCGACCTGGCGG
The DNA here is from genome assembly GCF_056399245.1 of Rhizobium sp. 01N447_2. Taxonomy (NCBI): domain Bacteria; kingdom Pseudomonadati; phylum Pseudomonadota; class Alphaproteobacteria; order Hyphomicrobiales; family Rhizobiaceae; genus Rhizobium; species Rhizobium sp. 01N447_2. Next base: position 41,151 of record NZ_JBFTQY010000008.1, on the reverse strand, counting down.
TTATCGACGGAGTCTTTAGCAAGAGAATTGGTCTTGAAGAGATGCGCCCCGCAAACCCGTGATCTCATTGGTGCGGCGTAACGCTAATTTATGGAACCGAATTAGCTCGCTGCCGCGCGAATGGTTCTTCATTACGCCACCGGCCGCCAATACCTCTTGCGGCCTATCGACGTCGAGGCAAGCTGCATCGCCGACATCGACATCGAGCACGGGCAGACCTGACGTCGCAATGACGTCGCGCGCGCCGACGTCGCCCTCAAGTCTCAGCACTGCGTGATTGAGAGAACGTGGCAGGATAACGGGATTGCCGGGCTTGCCGCGTGAGACGGCGCGCACGACGGCCTCGCCGCCCGCGTTGCGAAAGGCGAAAGTCAAGGCATTGAGGTGTGCGGTGGAAATGCCCGGCATATCGGCCAGCATGACGAGAATGCCGTCGGTGCTGTCAGCGTCCCTCGATGTGTATCCTGCGATGAGTGAGCTCGCCATTCCGCTGGCGTAATCGGGGTTGTCGACGACAGTCACAGCGAGCCCATCGAGCGCGGCCTCGATCTCGCTCCTGCGATTGCCCGTGACGACAATAACGGACGCCGCATCCGCACCGATGGCGGTCAATGCTGACCGCCGCACGAGCGGCAAGCCGTCGAACTCGGCCAGCAGCTTGTGCTTCCCGCCTTCACCCATCCGGCTTGCCTTGCCGGCAGCGAGAATGACGATCGCGACCGACGCCTTAGGCATAAGCAACCAGTCTTGCCGCCGCGACATCCGCCAGAACCGACAGGGCGAGCGACGTCGCATCCCGTGTCGGGCCGAACATCCCGATGGGCGCCTTGATACGAGCGATGTCGTCCTTTCTGAAAGCCATGGCTCTCAGCCGCTCGACACGTCGACGATGCGTCCGGGTGCTGCCGAGCGCGCCGATGTAGAACCCCGGCGACCGAAGCGCGGTCTCAAGAATCGCAGCTTCGGCGTCGAGCTCATGATGCAGGAGCACGACGGCCGTGAAGGGGTCGATGATGTCGGCCGCAACCCTGCCCCCCTCGCCCTGTCCTCTGACGATCACGTCGTAACCGGAGGCCTCGGCCAGTCGTGCGACGGCCTGCGCTTCGATCGTCTGGCCGGAAAGGACGACGCGGGTGCGGGGACGGTAGACGCTCAGGAAATCTCGCTCGAGCCAGCACGCCCGTGACAGTGGGTCTACCGCTTCGAGCGTCTGACGTTCTGGCGAATAGGCAAGACCGGCTGCCTGCCGACGTTCGAGACGATCGAGAACATCCCGCAAAGCGCCGACGTCGTTCAAGACATGGATTGCGACGGTGATCCCGCCGCCGCAGGGAAGGACAATGTCGAAGAAGGGAGAGCCGTCGCCGAATTTGACCGTGCGATCCCGTCCCTCCGCCATTGCCAGGAGCGCTTCGGAAGCGACGGCGGCTTCGACACATCCGCCGGAGACATAGCCGCAGAACCGCCCGTCTGCGGCAACCGCCATATGAGCGCCGAGCGCACGCGCGGCCCCGCCCCGGATGTCGACGAGGGTGGCAAGTGCCGCCACGCCAAGACCATGGGCGTCTATCGCGAAGCGAAGCAGGTCCGACGGATCGTCGGTGGACGAGGCCCTGACGGGAATTGGCGCCGTGATGGGCGCGAGTGTCTGATCCATGGCGAATCCTTTTGTGGCGACTGTGATCCGGCGTCGTGACGCCGGCGACACAAGATGTTTTGGGCAGCCGAAGCACGACGCGCCTACCATTTGCGACTTTTGCAGAGGAACGCTCCAAATCACTGAACCCGCGCGACTTGTCCGATTTCAATCCTGTTGTTTCCAAACGCTCGCGCAAGTTTCCCTCGAAGGGGCTGCGATTGCCGAACGACACGATCAAGGAGCGACTGGAGCGAAATTGGGTGCTGGCCGCAGTGGCGCCGCCGGCCTGCTACCGCTTCGAAAGCGGGTTTGAACTGTAAGCTTCCCGCTCGTTCTTCTGCAGGAGGCACACGCCACACCTAAGATCGCATCTATTTTTGTGCGCCAAGTCGATGCCTCTGCGTCAGCGATCCGATGCGAAGGGCGAAGCTCGCCTCGTAGAAGAAGGAGCTTTGGTCTCGCCTCGGAAAAACGACCACTTGGATAGGCAGCTTATCTGCTGCTGGAACTTGCTTCGCTCCGTGACGTCCCATCAATCTGCCATTGCCAGAGGCGGGCGCTTCATAGCTAAAAGCTCCCTCACATCGTTTAGATCGTCTCCGGACGAAATCGCGACGGTCAGCCACTTCCCGTCGATGTACGTCTTGGCGTCATCGTAGAGCTTGACCACTTTCGGGGGCCAGACATAACGTCGTTCTTCAAACTTCTCTCGCTCCGCGCGCCCTAACACCACCACTGCCGAAAACAGACCGTATTCCGGCAAAAGAGTACAGAATGCCTTAGTCTTTTTGTAGCGTAGCGACCAACCGCGTTTCTTACCAGCATAAAGCCACTCAGGTTCGAAGACGCTTGGATAGTAAGTATCAATCCAACGTGTTAGCTCGGTCCAATGCTCGAACGCTGCCGGTCCGATCCAATCGCGAACGACGCTGTCATTGGGCTGTGCTGATTTGTCGGTGATACGGTCGCCGAGCTGAGGAACCATCTCTCCGTGAGGGATTGCTGCCGTCGTACTATTAGATAAAATCATCGAAAGACCTCTTGTTAACGGTCCGGCGGACGCGGGGCGTATAATACGAGGGTCAACTTTGCTCGCTTCTTGAAATCTCTTGCAGAGAAGCCTCTCAAAGCAGGCCTGCCCCGAAGGCCGAGGGCCGAGGCCGCAAAGACGACACCTTTGTCAGCCGAAAAGTCGGGCGCTCAGGAAGGTTTGTCTTGCAATGGAACGAAATCGAGAAAGCGATACCAGCACGAGCTCGGGCCGCGGCCGTAAGGACGGCGAGTGACACATCGCGTTTCCATTTGATCTGCATCTCGAACCTCGAAACCTCCGATCGTTCGCCAATTTCAACCCGCGCGCGGGCACTACGGTTAGGAGATAGGACCATGATGGTCTAAATGAAAATCACCTTTCGGCATGGAGTCGATAGCCGACCGTTATTCATGCGGCTGAGAGAGATCCACAATGAGCTCCATCGGTGTCACTGCACCCGCGGCTGGTGGGCCGATCTGCCCGGAACGACCGCTTCTTTGTCAAGGGCGATGACGGACTGATGGTCGTCAGACACGCGTCGTAAGATTTCGCCGGACTTTGAGCTCCGACTAAGAGCGGCCGCTATTACCATAGCTAGCGGCTATCGAAACTATGGTTAGAGGGAATTTTTATTAGATTTTATTTCGAGGCAGTGTCGCGTCGTTATTGGCAACCCCGGCCATAGCCACGATCTCTGCAACGGAGAAATACCATGAAAGATCATTTGAACATCAGAGCCATTTCTGTCTCCACACTTTTTCTCGCCGGCTTCTGCATCCTCCCAAATGTCACGTCGGCCGAAATTATCAATCGCGGATCGGAGGGATCTCCACTCTCTGAAATTCGCCTTGCTCCCAAGTCGATCTATCCCGATCAATACGCGGTCACAGCACAGCCATCGCCATCGGAAGTCGACTCCGCATTTCTCGGTCCCGTTCTGTTGATGAAGTCAGCCGTAGTCGATCTTGAAGCGGGCACAGCAACTCTGCCCCTTCGACGAGGCAAGCTCGCATCCGGCGAAACGGTTTGGTCAATTCTTACCGACGTCACGAATGAAAATCTTGCTAAATTGCACGGAATTCCGTTTTCGCCAAAGCTCGCTTATGGCATGACCGGCAAAGCCACGCGGAAGGGACATGTCGAACAAGACGGTTCGATCATGTTTCAGGCAGGCAAGGTCGATTTCTCTCCGGAACACACGGTGGTCCCGGGTGATGCGCCAGATTTCTTCCCACCAAAATCCGCAAAGCCAGGCTCTGTGGGCGACGCCGACTACTCACCCCTCGTCGCTCTGGATAGCGCGCCGGGTGTCATCTTTAATATGCCTATGGTCGCCTTCAATGTCTCGGCCGGCGAGCTCAACAAAATGTGCGATGGCAATGTCAAATATGGAAACGTGGAAGACAAGGTTGTCAAAATTTGTCCCCGGGACGGTACAGTGACGCTCAAGCTGACGCTCGGTTACACATTCGGGAAGCCGATCTTCTATCTTTCGACGGAAGCTAATGATCCCGGCCTGGCAGCCTTGGAAGGAGCCACTTATACGCCAGCGCTCAAGGACCTTCCATTTGCATTGGAGGATGCCTCCCAAGGCGAAGCTGCCGAGCGTCTTTACGCATTCGTCAACGGCCCGACCGGAATTGACAATCCATTCCGGCAGGGGCTCGGTAGTGCACTGTCCGACAAGGGGAGCCACGGTCCCCTCAATGTTCTCGGCGGCATCCCGACTATTAATCTCGACTACAGCCCGATGTGGCGCGTCTTCCCGGTAAAGTGGACTGCGGATGCGATCGAAAAGGGATATCGGACCAAGATGACAGATGCGATCGCAATCGAAGATGCCGGCGAAACGGGCATCATTGAAAGCATCGCAGGAGGCAAACCGAAGCCAGTTGGCTTTGTTGTCAACTGCCCAGTCGTCTATCGGGTGAACTGAGTTCATCAAGATGCCGCCGAGGCGATGGCCTTGGCGGCTTACGCTCAAAGGAAGCCCACGATGAAACAATCTCTACTCCCCATTGCCCTTGCGGCAGGTCTGTCATGCACGGTTCCTCTCGCTGCCGAGGCAAAGCCGCCGGTCGTATTGATGGCGGGCAGCGTATCGGACCGGCACGTTTCATTTTCATTTGAAAACGCAAATAACCCATTAAAGTCTGTGCTTCGGATCAGCACCCATCGGGTTGGAAACCCGGGTGCAAAGCTCGCCGTCTCGATCGACAACAATACGAGCCCATTGTTATCCGTCTTTTTGACCAACAAAGAATGCAAGTTCGCGGCCGGCGGCGCGGAGTGCACGATCACGATCGCTGGTCAAACGAAGACGTACCAACGTTTCCTCGCGGCGTTCGCGCGTGGACGGTTCGCGCACGTTTTAATTACGAATGCTGCCGTTATGGAGATGCGGACCGATGTGTCGCTTACGGATTTCACCAAAAGTCTGAAAAGCTAAACGTTTGACCGCCCGAAGGAATTGGGTGGTGTCGCGGAGACATTGGGTTCGCGACTATTGTCTTTCAGGCGCGGCGGTGCCGTCAAAACGACGGATGGAGTAACGATCAAGGCTCGCTGCTTATTTCACACGGCCGACGGGCAATAATTTCTGGCACCGTGTTCTTGCCAGCCCGACGGTTCGGCGGTCTTCACGGTGGGCTTGAGCGCGGCGCGACTGTGGCCAGGCCGGCGGCATCGGGTCGATGGTTTGTCGCACCGTGTTGCCCTGGACATACGGTCCAAGTAGATTGCTCGGGTAAATCAGCGGCGATTGGGTACGCAATGACAGAGGAGCGCATCGAGTGGGAGCAGGATGGGACGGATCCGGGCTGGTTCTATGGCAAGGATATCGGATCGGTTCGAAACAAGACCAGCTATTGCTCTGGTGGATGGTGGTTCCTTCGCAAAGTGGCTGCCCGACACTGAAGAGCATGACATTGGGCCATTCAAGACCAAAACTGTGGCGATAGCTGAAGCAGAGCGCCTCGGCCGCCTGCAGTGACTATAAAACAGGTCAAGCGCGTCACCGCGTTGCGGGAACAGCGTTTACGATTTGTCGCGCCGTCTCCGAGCGCAACGGCTTCGGCTTACACCGGACCGGTATATTCACCTMTCGCGGGATAGTCAGTTTTGATGACGTGGTCCACCGCTTGAACCATCTCGCTGAAATTAGGACGGGAAAACGGCATTGACTGCACTGAGAGGTAGTAGATCGTCTGGTCAGGCTTGATCAAGAACACGCCAGGCTCTGAAAATAGCGCCGGCTCCTCGATGCCGATCGAACTCTTGCCCCGGGAGGACGAGATATAGAGACCCCATTCTCGGGCTCGACCTAATTCCAAACCGTAGCCAAACCTCAGGCTCTTCGCGGCGATCTTTTCCGCCATGCCGCGCGCTCGCGCTTCAAAGTCCGAGCTGATGGCGATTGTTCCAACGCCGCGCTCAGCAAAAGCAGGCGTGAGACGCTCCAACTCTTTAAGGTAATTTGAGCAGACCGGGCAGTGTAGACCACGATAGAAACAGACGAGGGTCAGCCGCTCTGGCGCTTCGGCAGCGAGATCGAAGCGGCCATGGTCGAGAGTGTCGACGACGAGTTGTGGGGCTTTCTGGCGAGGTATGATCATGAAAATCGCTTTCGTGGAGTCAGGTGCGTTTGTTTTGAGACAAGGTATGAAACCGGCGACTGATTACTTCAGGAAACCTTTTTCCTTCAGAAAGCCTTCAGCGACGGATTTCGCCGGCTCGCCATCGACCTGGATCTTGGCGTTGAGCTTGCGTAGTTCGTCAGCCGTCAGGCTCTGGAAGATGGGAGCGAGAATGTCCTGGATCTTCGGGTTTGCCTGCAGCACGGATTCGCGGATGATCGGGGTCGGTGCATAGACGTGCTGCACGCTCTTGTCGTCTTCGAGAACAACCAGTTCGGCGGCTTCGATGGCGCCGTCGGTGCCGTAGACCATGGCGGTGTTGACGCCATTGGTTTGGTCGGCAGCAGCCTTGATCGTCGCAGCCGTATCGCCACCAGAAAGCACGACTTCCTGGTCCGGCTTCAGTGTGAAGCCGTAGGTCATCTGGAAGGCCGGCAGGGCGCCGGCGGAGTTGACGAATTCGGCTGATGCGGCGAGCTTGGCGGCACCGCCGCCCGAAACCCACTTGCCGAAATCGGACATGGACTTGAGGTTGTTCGGTGTAGCAACGTCGCTTCGCACAGCAAGCGCCCAGGTGTTGTTGGCGGGCGCGGGTGTCAGCCAGACGATCTTGTTGGCGTCGTAATCAAGCTTCTTGGCTTCCTGATAACCATGCTCGAGATTCTTCCAGGCTGCGTCATCGGCCTTGTTGAAGAAGAAGCCGGCATTGCCGGTATATTCCGGATAGATGTCGATGTCGCCTGCTGTGATCGCCTTGCGCACGACAGGCGTTGCGCCAAGCGCGATACGATCCTGCGTCTTGATGCCGTTGGCTTCCAGCGCCAGCGCGATGACGTTGCCGAGCAGCGTGCCTTCCGTGTCGATCTTCGATGAAACGACGACGTCTGTGGCGTGCCCGAGGCCGGCAGTAAGGGTGTACAACGAGACTGCGATTGCTAACTTCTTGAGGGACAAAACAAAGCTCCATAGGGACGTATAAAAAAACAGACAGTCATTCGAGCAACGTCGAAAGACACGCAGATCCGTTCACGATCGATGCGCGACCCGTCGTATTGCCCGGATTTGAAGTTCGTAGACGAACGAACCAGGTAAGGATCGGCTGATACGTGATATCGCGAACACTCTGACGGCAGCGTCCATCGATTGGAAATGCCGAGTGGCGATGAACTCGATAACATCAAGTTATTGAAACGTTTGAAAGGACTGGCGGCCGATGGGTTCGGACAATGTCCGGAACGCCACGATTCGCCCGTCGTCGGATAAAACCGAATTTGCAGGTGATCTCCGACTTGCCACCGTCCGACCGAGATAAAAGGCGCCATCAAAATTCGTTGCGGCACCGATTGCAATCGTTGGAAAACGTATGGTCAGGAACACCGATGCCCCGCGGTGCGAGGACGGTTATAGGCTGCACCGATCCGGGCTCTGCCTTGTCATCTGTTTCGTTCAACTGGCGAGTGGTCGCAGAGCCTGAATGAGCCCATCGGCTGCGACCAGAAACCCGTCGTAGACGACACAACCATCGGGCGCGATCACAACGAACCACGGCGTTCCCGCGGCACGATATGCCGTCATGATCTCGGGCAAGCCGTGCGCCGAAGCTGAATCAGCGATGGCGTGCCCAAAGGGGACGCAAAGTGCGTACCGCCGTTGATTTTCCCGCAGACAATCGAATGTATTTACTTCCGGTGCCTCAAACACGGTCTGGATTGCGGCCAGGCCAATCCCCTTGCCGCGGAGTTCCTTCGCCAGCGCCGCGAATGTAGGAAAGCCATGTCTATGACAGCTGGCACACCAATCCTGAAAGAAAAACAGTATCTTGAAGTCTTCGCCCAACTCGGCCAAGGTCAATGCGCCGCGTTCGTTGCCATTTTCATCGATCCACCGGACACCCTCCAGCGGCGGGGCAAGCAAGCCCACAATTCCCGTCTCCATAAATCCTCCATTCGCGGACTTCGACATTGTTCCGGGAGCTGTTAATTTTGTAGCCAACGGCTCCCGCGCCTACCAATGAAGATGGAGACTCGATCCGAAAGTGTCCAATACGCTGCGACTATAGGTTCTATTACCAACAAGATGTTCGCGGAGGCCGAGCAGGTGATGTCTATACTTGCACGATCGCAGCGGTGTTCGCGGTTCATGCTTCCAAACTTGATTGTCTTTTCCACCGCGACAAGTCGACGCTTTACCCAGCCTTTTGGTCGAGCGAGGACCCAAACCACTTCCTAGCGCTGTTTGAGACAGGTGACGCTGCCAGCAAATTCGCGGAAATGTCGAATTTGACTGACTTAAACTCCGCCAGAATTCTCTGCGGCTGTAGGGCTTATYGCAGCTATTAAGGCACCGAGGATCGAGGTCACGGCGGCGAGCGCCAGACCGACTGCGTAACCTGACTCGAACGACGCGACGCCGGCGGCAAGTGCTACGCCGGCTAGCTGGGCAATCCGGCTCGCTGCATTGTTGATGCCTGAGGCCAGCCCTTCGTCGGCCTGGTCAACGCTCGAGAGGACGGATGCGGTGAGTGGGGCCACCAGCACGGCGAAGGACAAGCCAAGTAGTGTCATCGGCGCGATCACGCCTAGTATTAGGGGTTCCTTCTGGCCGAGTGCCATCCACACATAAGCGAGCGCCGCTCCAGCAGGTCCCGCAACGATCATGGTACGCGCGCCAAACCTGTCTGCCAATCCACCGAACACACCCGACAGGAGCCCAATGGGTAGTGCAAAGGGTAGGAATGCCAACCCGGCATCGGTCGCCGGCAGTTCGCGTCGGTCTAGGAGATCGAATGGAAGCAAGAAGAACATGATCGAAACCGCCCCATAGATCATCAATGTCGCCACGTTCAGCCCAAGGAAGGCGCGGTTCTTCACCAGCCGAGGTGGCGTCATCGGGTGCTTGCTTTTTTGCTCCCAGAACGCATAAATGACGAGACTGAGAATGCCGAGTCCAGCGACGATCGTGAGCGCTGTACCCGAGTGATTTGAAGCATCAGCCACGGCCTGAACATCATGGGGCCCAATCTGGCTTAGCGCCCAGGCGAGAGCCCCGAGCGCCGAAGCCAGGATCACAGAGCCGATTACATCGAATCTGCGCTGGATGCCGCCATCTTTAGGTGCCGAGATCAGCAGAAGTCCGACGGTTACGACCGCGATCGGCGGGTTGATCCAGAACACGGACGGCCAGCCAAAAGTCTCGGTCAGCCAACCGCCTAGGACAGGGCCCCCCGCGGTGGTGAGTGCTGATGCTGCCGCCCATATGCCGATCGCCCGGTTCCGTTCGGCGTGCGGATAAGTGGCGCCAATCAAGGCGAGGCTGGCCGGGGTGACGATCGCTGCTGAAGCTCCTTGCATGACGCGGGCCGCAATCAGCCAGACCGATGAGGGTGCCATCGCGCAAGCCGCGGACGCCAGACCGAATAGAAGGCAGCCGAGCGCGAGCATACGCGCCTTGCCGTAAACATCAGCGAGAGCACCGCCGATCAATGTCAGCGACGCGAGCGCCAGCACGTACCCGTTGAGAACCCATTGAACTGCGACGAGGTCCACGCCAAGCTCGGAGCGTAACCTCGGCAACACAACGGGCAATGCGGTCGCATCAATGAAGGCCATGGAGGACGCAAGCACGCAGGCCGTGAGCACCATGCCCCGCCGGGACGGTCCTTTCCGACCCAGCTCTTGAGGACAGGGTTCTGCGTTGACAAGACCATGGTTGCATGGCTCTGCAGACCGTTGCGGATCGCGGCTGATGGCTTGCTTTGCCTGATCTATACGATTGGTCATTCGCAGGCTCCTTTGCGACTGTGGATGCTTCTGACGGTGTTCTCACACCGTGGCCCTCTCTGCCCGGCGCGGGAAATTACCTGTCGCTATAGAGTCGATAGACGGTCGTTATAGCCCCTCGCCCCTGCCTATGCCTTCGCGACCCGCACGCCCTGTCTTGATTTAGGAATGTCAGGAGGGCGGTCGTCGCAGTATTCCTTGCTGCTATGGAAACGATAGGAACCCGCTATTGGAAATTTTCGTCTCGGGCTGCGATCAATTGGCAACGCCGCAGGTAACTCGAGCAACGCTATCGGAGACCCGCGATGGCTATCGGCGACCGCGGGAAAGGTATGATCGTGGAGAGAAAAGGTCGATGCCTATCCCTACTGATCGCAGGCGCTGCTTTCAGCGTAATCGCGGTAACCGCGCAATCCGAATCCAGCAGCGCCAACGCGCCGACGAGGGTGCGCTACCTCTCTGGATATACCGCATGGGGCGAATGGCCAACGATCGCCAGGAGCTCCCTAAAACGAGGAGCAATGCCTTGAGGATTATCAGCATATTGCGCGTCGCTTTAACTGGCTTGACCGTGATCGGCGGCGCTACGGCCTATGCGCAGATGAACACCCGTTCGCCCTACGAGGACGCCGCCGCGACGGTCGTCGACAAGACGGGAAATCTGCGCGTGCCTTCCGACTATCGAGCCTCTTATCAGGTGGTGGGTAGTTGGGCAGTAGCGAACGACGAAGGCCCAGGGTCAAAGGAGATGCACGTAGTCTATGCATCTCCCGGAGCCGTTGCCGGCTACCTCAAGGACGGACACTTTCCCGACGGGACCGTCCTCGTAAAGGAAGTGTTTCATACGACAACGCAAGACATGACAACTGGAACCGTAAGTAATGCCGACACCCTCGCCGGTTGGTTTGTCATGGTGAAAGACAACGCTGGTCGATTTCCGGATAACAAGCTTTGGGGCGACGGCTGGGGGTGGTCCTGGTTCGATGCATCCAACCCTCGGAAGACGACATCCACAGACTACACGACAGACTGTCAGTCGTGTCACCAGCCCGCGCAGCAGTCGGACTGGATCTATAGTTTCGGCTACCCGGTTCTCAAACGATAATCAGGAATGGCGCCGATGTGCCATTCCGCCTTTGCTTTTGGAAGCTACGAATGAACATTCTTCATATAGATTGCAGCCCGCGCCCGGATTCACATAGCCGCAAGCTTTCGGCGGCGATCGTTGATAAGGTCCTTGAGGTTTTGCCTGACGCCAGCATCAGCCGGCGCGACCTGGGCGCTCATCCTCTGGCACACGCTGCGCCCGACTACGCGACCACACTCTCGTCGCCTGCCACGTTGGCGGACCCGCTGAAAGGTGTGCTGGACCTTTCTGAAACGCTTATTCACGAAGTCGAGGCCGCCGACGCGATCGTTATCGGAACGCCCATGCACAATTTGACTGTTCCCTCAGTCCTCAAGGCGTGGATCGACCAGATCCTGCGCGCCGGTCGCACCTTCAAATCGACCCCGGCGGGCAAGGTTGGGATGCTCCGGGATCGTCCGGTGTTTGTCGGCATCGCTTCCGGTGGTACCTTCAGCGGCGAAAGAGGCAATCAGCCCGATTTTCTCACTCCGTATCTGTCGACGGTGCTCGGATCCGCCGGGCTGAAAAGCATCCAATTCTTCTCCGTGCAAGCGACGGCGTTCCTCGATCGGGACCAAGCGGCCGTAGCCAGGGAGAAAACGCTTTCGGCGATCGATCTGCGCCGCTTGGAAACGATTGCCTGTCCCGTTGACTGAGCGGCATTTCCGCACCCGAGATGAGTGCACGAGGAGAAAACCAACATGAGAGCAATTGTGGTAATGGATCAGACCGCCGGAACGGCGGGGATGAAGCTGGTGGAGCGGCCCGAGCCACAAGCAGCGATAAACGATGTCGTGGTTGAGGTTCATGCCGCGGGATTCACCTGGGATGAGCTGACCTGGCCCCCGACGTGGACCAATCGCCAAGACCGTGACCGAGCACCATCGATACCTGGGCACGAGTTAGCTGGCGTGGTGACTGCATTGGGCTACGGCACTACGGGTCTGTCCGTAGGACAGCGCGTGTTCGGCCTCACGGATTGGTATCGCGATGGTACCCTCGGTGAGTACATAGCTGTTGAAGCACGCAACCTCGCACCTTTGCCGGGCGACGTTGATTTCACGGTGGGCGCCAGCCTGCCGATGCCCGGCTTGACCGCGTGGCAGGGTCTATTCCAGCACGGTAGGCTCCAGTCAGGGCAGAGCGTGCTTGTGCACGGCGCAGCCGGCGTAGTCGGGTCGATGGTGACCCAGCTCGCGCGGGAAAACGGCGCCTACGTCATCGGTACCGGACGCGCCGCCCACCGTGAGGCCGCGCTCGACTTCGGTGCACAGGAGTTCGTCGATCTCGAGAATGACGCTCTCGAAGACATCGGAGGTGTCGATCTGGTTTTCGACGTTTTCGGCGGCGAGATCGCCAAGCGTTCCGCAGGCGTTATCCGAAAGGGAGGAACGCTCGTGACTATTGCCGGACCGACCGAGGCACGGCCCACGGAAGGTCTTTCGGTTGACTTTGTTGTCGAATCCGATCGTAGCCAACTCGGTGAGATCGTACAGCGGGTGCGTGGCGGACGACTGCGGACGAACATCGGCACTATCGCACCCCTCGACGAAGCCGTCGCCGCCTTCAACGCGCCCGAGCGACGCAGCGGAAAGACGATCATTCGCGTTCGTCCATGAGTGTTTGGGAGGGTGAGAACTGCTCCCCTCCCCACAGACTATCGTTGCAGTTTGGGCCGCCGCAATGGTCGTTACGACATCTAGTTCAGAAATCCGGAATGCGCCCTTCGTGATCAACGATGAGAGGAAGGCGCACCCGAACTACCGGTAGAGCTTATCGAGATAGCCAATATGGGCATATTGCAGCCATATCGGTTTCTGTCTTTGGCGCAAGTTGCGAGCCGGCTCGGCCAAGTCAAGTAGGAGTAAGATATTGACCCTCAATCATCCGATATTCGGCCGCTGGTCAGCGCAGCACCCCGATCGACTGCAACTGTTTTCTCTCGCGACCCCGAATGGGGTGAAAATCAGCATCATGCTCGAGGAGACGGGTCTCGCTTACGAGGCGCACCGGATCGACATCATTGCCAACGAAAGTCACGAGCCCGCCTATCTCGCGATCAATCCGAATGGCAAAATCCCCGCAATCTATGATCCCGATGGCCCCAGCGGCACGCCCCTCGCCTTGTTCGAGTCGGGTGCCATTCTCCTTTATCTCGCCGACAAGACCGGGCAATTTATCTCGGCTGACCCGAACACCCGCTACGAAACCATCCAATGGCTCATGTGGCAGACGGGCGGGGTTGGTCCTATGTTCGGCCAAGTTGGCTTCTTCAACAAGTTCGCCGGCAAAGCCTATGAAGACAAGCGCCCGCGTGACCGCTACGTGAACGAATCGGCGCGGCTGCTCGGTGTGCTCGAGCAACGACTTGCGGACCGCGATTGGGTGATGGGTGCTGATTATAGCATCGCCGATATTTCATTGCTCGGGTGGGTACGCAACCTCATCGGCTTTTACGAGGCGCGCGAGCTCGTTGGTTTCGACCGCTTTCCTCGTGTTCAAGCATGGCTCGAACGTGGGCTGGCCCGTCCAGGGGTGCACCGTGGACTGAAAGTAACAGCAGCCTAGAGGAGAGTGGGGCGCCTAGATGAATCGAACTCCTGGCGACGCTCGGAAGGTCGGTGAGGTGAGGCGGAACAACGAAGCTTGAAAACCAAACTCTTACGCGAAAGGAAACGCTCGTGAACATCCGAACCATCATACTGCCCGGCTGCGCCGCCTTCGCTTTCTCGATGGCCAGTCCCGCCTCCGCAGAAACCGTCACGAAGAACTTCGAAGCTGCTATCCCCAATATTCCCGGCAAATCACTAATTGCCGTCGAGGTCGAATATGCACCTGGTGCGGCGTCCCCATCCCACACCCACGCGAAGTCGGCGTTCATCTATGCCTACGTGATCTCGGGCGCGATCGAGTCTAAGGTCAATGACGGTAAGACCCGCGTTTATCGAGCAGGCGAAAGCTGGTCCGAACAACCGGGAGCGCTCCATTCGATCAGCCGCAACGCAAGTAAGACCAAGCCGGCGAAGCTACTCGCCGTCTTCGTTCTTGATACTAGCGATAAAGCGTTGACCACGCCGGTCAAATAGCGCTCACGGTGGCAAAACTTGACCAACGTCTCGACTATAATCGGATCGCACCGAGTGGCATTAAGGCGTTCGGCAGTGTGTACGGCTATGTCTTGCAGTGCGGCCTACCCGAGGAGCTCGTGGCGGTAGTTTATCTGCGTGTTTCGCAGATAAACAACAGTGCTTATTGGGTCGACATGCATACGCGTGATCTCATTAGGACCGGCGTGCCGATCGATAAACTCGCACTGGTTCAAGCCTGGCGGGAAGGCGGCGACCTTTTCAACGCGGCCGAACGTGCCGCCCTGGCTTGGGCCGAGACGGTAACGCGCGCCGCGGACACCGGTGTGCCGGACGAAGAATATCGGGCGGCTCGCGCGGCGTTTGGCGAAAAGGAACTGGTCGACCTTACGATTGCGATCAGCCTCATGAACGCCTACGATCGCATGGCGATCAGTTTCCGTAATACGCCGCAGGCGACGAGCAAGAAATAATCCAAGCAAGTCATCTTTCGGCGGCGTATCGTGGATCGGGTACCTGGTCCGCTACACATGTGCCTCCCGGATACTTCGGCGTCGTCGTGCGCATCCGGCGCGGAAGACGCCAAGATCTGTTATTCAGCGGCCGTAGCGTCCTCTGCGACATCGTAAATGTCTGAAACACGCTTCGCTTCCGAACGATAGTCTGATGGATCTGTCCCGTAATGCTTGCGGAAGGTTCTCGTGAAGCTGCTGCGGCTTTGATATCCTGCGTGGAGTGCGATTTGCTCGATGGATCCGGCATTTGCGGCCAGCAGGCTGGCCGCATGCCGCATGCGTAGACGCCGCAGCACAGACATGGGTGAGTCGTCAAACGCGGCGGCGAATCTCGCCATGAACGCCGAGCGGCTGAGACCGACCGATCTGCACAGAGATTGAACATTATAGTCGGCCGCCGGGTGAGATGCCATTTCGGCAAATGCTCGTGCAATCGGTGGGTCGTTTAGAAGCGCGAAACGCTCCACCCAGGCGTTTGCCGACGTTAGACTGCGCCGAAGCAGGTTCAACAACACTAATTTGAATAGGGCCGATGCCATCGGTCCCCCGCCGATCTCGCGAACAGCAAGTTCAACCATTGCATATCTCATGAGACGGTCGATTTGGTCATCGGTTTCAAAGGTTTCGACTACCGGCGATGCGAGGGAAGCAAAGAGATCCAACCCCGCACCGTAGACGGCTCGGAAGGAGCCGCACACGAAGGAAAATGCTTTCTCTCCTTCACCGAGCTCGTAGCGAGGCATCGAGCCAGGAGTAAAGGCTTCTTTCGCGATACCGCCGCTGGACCCCCTGCCCCTGGATGATGAACCGGCCGTTACTATGTTGATTGCCCTTTTCGCTGGCGCCACGAGAAGCATATGCGGGACTAGCTCGATTGCTGCTTCCCCTTCGATCGTGATGATCCCGGAGCCAGTGAGGCCATAATGTATTGTCGGCAGGCTGCTTCTCTCGAATCGAGCGGATGTCTTCTCGGCGAACAAGCACTCCGACAGACGGGCCGATGCGACGTCCATCGTGACCATCACCTTGTCGAGATCAACTCGCGATATTCGCCGAAGCGGCTCGTCTACCACGTCTTGAACGCCTCACGGTGCATCAGCTCACGCCGGCTCGAAGGTCGGAAGATTGGGACATCGCTATTTGACACGGTCACTCCGCGACTGCGTTTCGTGAACGGTCATCTGCGCTCCGGCCCGACCAGGCGCTGAGCATTAATATTAGCCATCGCCCTCAACAGGGCAGGCACACAATCGCTCAGCTGGATGGTAAGGAGTAGAGTGGGCGGCCAAATATGTTTTATTCGGCGGAGACATGAATAGGGCTCGGCAAGAGGATTAGATGATCAATCTTGAAATAGTTGAAACATTTTGTCGTATACCTCGCTTGTACACTATCGGTTTTGCAAGGATCTTAACGGCTTCGCGAATTGTTGTGTGCGCCACGAGTTTAAACTGAACTGATAAATAGAGTGCGCCGGTCCGCTGCACGTTGTTCGCAGTCAAGACGCCCCTAGCGGCAAAACCCACGTCGCGGGCATCGCGATACTATCAATGCGCCGCGGCGCGCGTTGGTCGGCCAGTTGGTTATCGAAATGCGTCGAGCGCCGAAGGCATGGCGCCCTCCCCGTGCATGCATCTTTTGATTTCGGAGAAATTTGCGAGCGACAGGGGATTAACTGGCCCGGCGACGTTCTGTCGTCGGGCCTGTTGCATTTTTTGGTCACTCGGCTGCCTGCTGCATATTCTGGAAGTCGTCTTCTTCATGCTTGCGTGGCTTGTATCGCGAGCGGAGTAGTACATAGAAGACCGGTGTTAGGAGGAGACCGAAGAGGGTGACTCCGAGCATTCCGCTGAATACGGCCGTACCAAGCGATTGGCGCATCTCGGCGCCTGGACCCTCGGCCACGGCCAGTGGCAACACGCCGAAGATGAACGCGAAGGCGGTCATGAGGATCGGACGTAGGCGCAAATGGCTTGCCTCGATTGCTGCTTCAACCGCCGTCTTACCTTCATCTTGCGCCTGGCGCGCAAACTCGACGATCAGGATGGCGTTCTTTGCGGCCAGTCCGATCAGCACGACGAAACCGATTTGCGTGAGGACGTTGTTGTCCATACCCCTGGTATAGACGCCGATCAGCGCGCCGAGGACGGCGAGCGGAACGATTAGGATGATCGCAAGCGGAAGCACCCAGCTTTCGTATTGGGCCGCGAGTGCGAGGAAGACGAAGACAACCGACAGCGCGAAGATCCACGTGATACCGCCGCCTGTATGGGTTTCCTGGTAGGCGAGGTCCGTCCATTCAAATGTCGTGCCCGGTGGTAACATTTTGGTGGCCAGTGCTTCCATCTTCTGGATGGCTTCGCCGGTCGAGACGCCAGGAGTAGCGTTGCCCTGCAGTGGTACCGACACATATGTATTGTAGCGCTGGACAAGGGTCGGGCCGCTGGTGTCGCGGATATCGGCAAGTGTGCCGAGTGGCACGAGCGCGCCGGTGGCAGACTTGACCTTGAGGTTCAGCATGTCCTCCTTCTCCATCCTGAACCGCTGGTCGGCCTGCGCGCGCACCTGGTAGACGCGCCCGAAGGCGTTGAAGTCGTTTACATAGGAAATACCGAGGTTGGTCGACAACGTGTCGAAGATGTTTGGAATCGGCACGTTGAGGTACTGGGCCTTGTCACGATCGATGTCGAGATAGAACTCCGGCGTGGACTCCGAGAAGGTCGTAAACACTCCGGACAGACCGGGAGTCTGGTTGGCCGCGACCATCATTCTTCTCGCAACGTCGAGCACCCGCGTCATGCTGGAACTGTCTTGGTCCATGATCTGCATTTTGAAACCGCCAGAGTTGCCGATTCCTCGCACGGGAGGCGGCGGGATCGCGATGACGAAGGCCTCATCGACGCTCTGCAGGTTCTTATAAAGAGATTTGATGATCTTGTTGGCATCGTCGCCCGTTTTCTGGCGTTCGGCAAACGGTTGGAACGATGTAAACACGACGCCGGCATTGGAGGCATTGGTGAATGTCGCTCCGCTGAAGCCTGCGAATTCCACCGCGTCCTTGACGCCCGGAGTCTTCCTGGCGATGTCGGTAACCTTGCGTACGACGGCATCCGTTCTTTCCAGCGAGGATCCTTCCGGAAGCTGGACAACCACGATGGCATAGCCTTGGTCCATCACGGGGATGAACCCGCTTGGAACCTTTGTGCTTATGAACCATGTCGCGCCCAGGAGGCCGACGAAGACAACCATGGCACAGCCGATCCCGATCCGGGACTGGACAATAAGCCGTACGACGGACGAGTAGCCATGGCTGAGTGCATCAAAGCCACGGTTGAAGCCAGTCGCTGCGCCATTTCCGATCCTTGAGAAGATGTTCTGTCTTTCTTTCGCGTGATCGTGTTTCTTTAGGACGACGGCAGCGAGCGCTGGGGATAGTGTCAGCGAGTTCAATGCCGAGATGGCAGTCGCGATTGAGATGGTAACAGCGAACTGCCTGTAGAATTGCCCCGAAATGCCTGGAATGAAGGCCGTCGGCACGAAGACCGCGATTAGAACGAGCGAGATCGCGACGACGGCCGTGCCGACTTCGTTCATCGTAACGTGTGCGGCCCTTCGCGGACTCATGCCCTTTGCTAGGTTACGCTCGACGTTTTCAACCACGACGATCGCATCGTCGACCACGATTCCGATCGCCAGGACAAGACCGAAGAGCGTCAGCATGTTCAGCGACATCCCGAAGGCGGCGAGAAATGCCAGAGTACCAATCAGCGAGACCGGGATGGCGACGATCGGAATGACCGCGGTACGCCATGATTGCAGGAACACGAGGACCACGATGGCGACGAGCACGGCAGCTTCGCCGATCGTTCGATAGACCTCCGAGATGGMGTCGGCGACGAACTCCGTCGGGTCGTAGACGATGCTGTACTCAAGACCCGGAGGAAAGTTTTTCGACAGATCCGCCATCATTGACTTGATCTGTCCGGTGGTCTCCAGCGCGTTTGTGCCGGGTCGGGCGTTAATAACGAGTGCGACGGCGGTTTGGTTGTTCAGATAGCTGTTCGTCACATAATCCTGCGCGCCGAGCTCGACGCGCGCGACGTCCTCCAGCTTCACCAGGCGGCCGTCCGCAGCAGCCTTGACGATCACGTATCGGAACTGGCGAGCGTCGGCGAAGCGGCCATCGGTTCGGACGGTATACTGGAAAGAGTTGCCGGTTTCGGCTGGAGGTGCTCCAATGGACCCACCGGTGACCTGTACGTTCTGTTCCCTGAGTGCATTGACGACATCGGCGGCGGTCATGCCGTAAGCCGACAGTTTCTCGGGATCGAGCCAGACACGCATGGAATATTGACGCTCGCCAAATATCTGGACATCGCCGACCCCATGGAGGCGTACGAGAACGTCACGAATGCGGGTGCGCGCATAGTTGGATGCGTAGAGCTGGTCATAACGCCCGGTCGGGGACAGGATATGCACGACCATCAACAGATCCGGCGAGGTCTTGTCGGTCGTGACGCCGAGACGTTGGACTTCCTGCGGAAGGCGCGGCAGGGCAATGGCGACACGGTTTTGGACGAGCACCTGTGCCTTATCGAGGTCGGTTCCGAGTTTGAAGGTGATTGTCATCGTCATGGCACCGTCGCCACTGGAGTAGGATGACATGTAGAGCATGTCCTCCACGCCGTTCACCTGCTGCTCGATCGGTGTCGATACGGCGTCGGCGATTGTCTGCGGATCCGCACCCGGATAGGACGTACGCACGACGATCGTCGGTGGTGCGATTTCCGGATACTGCGCGACTGGGAGCTGGAAATAAGCAACAGTGCCAACGATGATTAGCAGAATCGAGATAACCGATGCGAAAATCGGCCGATCGACAAAGAAATGTGCGAATCTCATTGGCCTGCCCCCGCCGCGGAAGCCGCTTGCTGCACCCTCTCAGGCACATCGTTTGGGTTCTCCTTAGGTAGCTCTACCGTGATCGGAGCGACCTTCGAGCCCGGCCGGACACGAACCACCCCCCTCACGACGATTTGCTCATCACCGGTCAACCCCGAACGGATGACGCGATAACCATAGAGCTTGGGACCCGGACGAACTGGCTTCGTGGTGACCGTGTTGTCTGGATTCAGCACGTAGACCACGCGTTCGTTCTGATCGGCGGCAATTGCTTCATCGGGAATGAGGATCGCTGTGTAGGAATTCGAACCTTCAATTTGCACACGGCCGAAAAGGCCGGGTTGAAGGACGAAGCCGGGATTGGAAAAGCGGGCGCGCGCGCGGAGCGTGCCGGTGGCCTGATCGACGGTATTCTCTGCGAAATCCAGTGTGCCTGCGAACTTTGTTTCGTCGCGGTCACCGAGGCGCACGTTCACCTTCAGACCACCGCCTCCTTCTTGAAGGACGGTTCCGTTCTTCCGCGCCGTCTCGGCGTAGTTGAGTAAACGGCGTTCGTCGATATCGAAATAAAAGTCGATGGGATCGAGTGCGACGATCGTCGTTAGTTCAGTTTGATCGGTTTGCACAAGGTTGCCGACGGAGATCAGATGGCGGTTGATACGGCCGCTCAGCGGGGCCGTGATCTTGCTATAGGTGAGATCGAGCTGGGCCCGTTCAACACTCGCCTCGGATCCTTTGAGATTTGCCTGCGCGGACTGCAATTCTTTGCGCCGGTCATCGAGTGTCGACACAGTCTGGCTACCCGATTTCACGAGCGAATTCGCCCGCTCGAACTCAGCTTGCGCGTAGGTCAACGTAGACTGGGCGACGGCAAGTTGAGCATTGGCCTCATTATACGCGGTAATGTATGGGCGTTGGTCAATCTCGAAGAGCTCGTCGCCCTCCTTCACCAATTGACCATCCTTGAAGTTGATGCTCTGAAGGTATCCCCCGACCCTGGCGCGAATGGACACCTGCTCGGACGCCTGGAAGCGACCGATAAATTCGTCGTTGTCAACGACCTCTCGCACAACTGGCTTCGCCACGGATACTTGCGGTGGGGGCGGCGATTCCTGGGCCTGTGCCGCCCCGCTGAACAGAGCCGCGCAAACCAGCGGAATAAGTTTCAAAGTTGAATGGCGGAACTGCATCGATTACCTCCGACGCTTTTGATCAGAAACCTGCGGTAAGTGCCGTGGGTCCGGTTGTCTGCTGAAAGCGAATGTTAGTTTGAGATCTAATGCTCGTGGTGGCCTACGAGCTCATGAAGACGATTGGCGCTTACGTCAGAAGCGAGACGGCTCGGGATTTTTCTTGAGTATCCTCATCTTCCAACCTCCTTGCGGGCGAGGAAAAGTAGGATGGCGCAAGGAGACGGTCCAATGACCTGTGGCTATGGAATCGATGCCAGAGACGACGGGAGCAAAATATCGCTTTTCGTAGGACGTCTGCAAATCGGGCAATCCGGGAGGTGAATGGCGTCTATGGGCCGAAAAATGCCTATCGACGTCTCCTCCAGCTTTTCTGGCGTCGAGGACGTGCCGTCGGCCAATTTGGCCATCTTTGCGAGACAAATTGGTTTCAAGAAGAAAGCGCGCCGATGTGTCGGGCACGCTTTCTAGGAGCGCCACGCAAACGCGGCGGGAGTCCCGCTATGCCCCAACGGGTTTCACGGCGTATTTTTGATAATAGGTGTTTCTGATCTCGTCCTGATCTCGAGGCGGCTGAGCAAAGACGTGCGCCGGCGACAGCAAGGGGGTAATCGAGGTCGTCTCGATTTTGACCACGTGATCGACAGGATACTCTGCCCCATTCGCTGACCGGACCCACTCGGCGATCATCAGGTATTCAGCATCGTTCGGCAGCAGTACCAAGGCGTGGCCCGTGAATCGATAACCGCGCCTCTGGAAGATGTCTACGACGTTTATTTCGACGGCAGGGTTGCGTCTCAAGTTCCGTATTGTCTTGGGCGACGCGATATCCGCGAAGTAGAGAACGCCGTTCCTAATCGTCAAGGATGCCTTCGGCGATAGGTTCGGGGTGCCGTCCTCGTTGACCGTCGCAACGAACGACAGTATCGCCTGCTTGATGATCGCCTCCATGTCGGCAGTAATTTCAATCATAGATGTCCTCGTGTGAAGAATTTGAGCGTTCGCTGTTTTTGCGCACTCCATCCGAGAAAGAGGGCGTGGTTGGAACGAAGTTAAAGCAAGCTCGCGTCACGGGAGTCCCAAAGCAGTGTCCAAGGGTCCGCGAATTATCACCATCACGTGAGGCTGAGCTGGTGGCGGACTCGCTTCTATCGTTATCTCCCCGATATCGCGGAGATACGGCGGTGTGCCGCGTGGATCGCGACGTTGGAACTGCACGAGCGTCAGACAAATACTTTTCGGTATTGGATGAAACCTGAACGAACGGCGATACTTTCGTAAAGTTTCATGGCGCTATGGTTGGATTCGTGAGTCGTCCAATACACGCGGGATGCCCCGCGGTGTCTCGCATCAGCATAGACATGTTCGATCAGCGCACGGCCAATACCACTCCCCCGCGCGTCATTGGCAACAAACAGATCCTGAAGATAACAGTGGTCACCCGTCGTCCACGTGGATCGATGGTAGATCGAGTGCACCAGCCCCAGGGCTTGTTCGCCAACCACGGCTAGTGCCGCATGCACCGGCTCGAGCGGGTCTAGGAAGCGCGCCCAAGTCATGAGTGTAACGGATTCTTCGATATCTACTTCATAGAACTGCTGATAGGCTTTCCACAACGGAAGCCAAATATCGAAATCCTCGTTGTCGATGGCTTTGATCTCGACCGGCTGCATAAAATACCCCTGAACTGGAAATGCTTATCTCGAATGCATTGCCTTGACGACGTCTGCAACAAGATCAAGGAGGCCCACTTTATCGCCCGTTTATCCAAGCATTTCCTGACAGATGAGTGACCCGGCTCAGCGGCCGGCGACCAATCCGCCGTCGACGTGCAGGATCTCCCCCGTGATGAACGGTGCCGAGTCGAGAAAGACGATTGCGTCGGCAATATCGCTTGTTTCGCCCATGCGACCAATGGGGTGAAAAGCTCCCAGCACGCCGTGAGTTTCAGGCGCGTGCATCGGCGTCTTAATGATACCTGGCGCGACAGCGTTCACGCGAATGCCTTTCTTCGCATACTCGATCGCCAGCGATTTCGTTGCGGCATTGATGCCACCCTTCGTCATAGCCGCCAAGACCGAATAGATCCCACTGATCGCGGTGGGACCGATGCTGGCCGTCACACTGACCACGTGTCCACTTGAATGCTTCTCCATTTCGGCAATTGCGAGTTGGGTGATGTGATAGAAACCCGCCATGTTCACATTCATGACGGCATCAAAGTCTTCGGAGCTATGTTCGGTGAAAGGCTTTCCTCTGTAGATGCCGGCGTTGTTCACCAGCGTATCGATCCGGCCAAATCGCCCAACGCCTTCGGAAATGACCCGCCGAGCGGTTGCAGGATCACCGATGTCGCCCGCGATGCTGAGGACATTTTCGTCGTCCGACGGCTTGATCGACCGCGAAGTGGCGACAATGCGGTAGTCGAGCTTTCTAAATACCTCCACGACTCCATGGCCGATGCCTTGGGAGGCACCCGTGACAACAACAACCTTGCGTGACTTGTCCAATTAATACACCCCAGGAAACGAAGTTTTCCTAACTTTTGTGGCACCTACAAAGCCCAGATGCCTCTCGCGGAGTTTCTCCGGGTGCATCTGGGCCTTGGGGTTACGCTCGMATTGCCCATCCCCAATCATCTCTGGCGATGGCCGATGCGAGCATATGAACGTCAGATCGAACCGGCCGGTGTAACGGCGGGAAAGTCCTTGTCGGGATCGAACACGTTGTTGAAAAAGTTCGTCAAGGAGTATGAAGCGACCAGCGCAATGATCTCCATCACGTTTGCATCCGTGTAGCCGGCATCGCGGACGGTTTTCACATCCGCATCGCTGACCTTACCGCGGGTCTCTATCACTTTGCGGGCAAACTGCACGGCGGCGTCCCGTTTCGGGTCGGTTGCGTGACCCTTCCGGGCAAGAATGATTTCATCAGCCGGGAGTTTGGCCATATGCTCAGCAGTGAAGCTGTGAACCGTAAGGCAATAGTTGCATCCATTCACTTCGGAAACTGCAAGGCCGATACTGTCGCGCGTCTTCACGTCGAGCGCCTTGCTCAAGGAGCCAAACAGCGTAGCCCATGCGTTGAAGGCAATCGGACTTAGAGCGAAGCTGGCCAGCATATTCGGGGTGAAGCCGATATTCTTGGTGAATGCATCAAGGGTGGGTTTCGAATCTGCCGGAACCAGTTCCGGCTTTGGCGTTGTAATTCTAGACATAGAAACTCCGTAAGCAATTGGTTTCAAATATATTTATACGAGGTCCAGGACTTCGGCGACAGGACGGCGCGGCTTCTGCGGCCAGTTCCCAGGACGCTCAGCCCCGATGGACAGAAGCAAGACTGGCACTTCGTCATGACCCAGCTCGAACTCGCGGTGCACCGCGTCGGCATCGAAACCGATCATCGGCGTGGAACCCAGGCCGAGCGACCCGGCTGCATAAATCATCGCCGCGGCACCAAAGGTGGCGGTGCGCACTGCTTCGTCGCGCCGGCGCTGCGGGTATTCCATGTACAGGTCGCGCGCAGGAATTTCCCATTCCGGCACCAATCGCGCCGGCATAATGCCCGCTTCAACCACCGGCGCCAGACGGTCCGGGATCACGTTGGTTTCGACCAGTTGGCCGCAGACGATGAAGGTGACGGCCGCTTCGGTGATCGCCGGTTGGCTCCACGCGATCGGACTCAGTCGAGCCTTGGCTTGCGGACTGCGGACGGCGATGAAACGCCAGTTCTGCAAGTGGAACGATGTCGGCGCACTGGTACCGATCCGCACGAGTTCGCTGATTTGGTCGTCGCTCAGGGTGGCGGCGGGATCGTAGTATTTGGTCGCGCGCCGTTTCAGGATAGAGTCGATGACCGCGTTGGTCATAGTGGTTCCGTTGGTCATGGTATTTCCTATGGCTAATGGGATGGTTCGATCTGCAAGACTGCTTTGGCGCTTGCTGAAAGTGCTGCAGGGGTGGCGTCGTCCGACGTCTCTTGCTGGGCTATTTTGTCGGTTGCCAAGTTGCCCCGAACGGGTCTGGTGAGACGTCTCCGGCGGATCTGGAAAGGCATGGCCAGCCGTTTCCGCCGCCACGTCCGTCCCAACGCTTGCCATTATCGCCCACCTGCATGGTGTCGGTCGTCATCTTCCAAATTCCCTTGCAGACAACCCAAAATAAGACGAGGGAACCTCGATGGTCCAATGACCATTGGCTATCGAAATCATGCCTTCGAAGCAGCGTCCAAAACGCAGTCGTCGCAGTACGATCGCCGTCTTCTCACGTCGAAACGGGGATGGAGAGTGATGATTTTGAGGCATGCATGCAGGACCCAAGCAGCACTGCGGGGAAGGCTCGAAAAGAGGAGGCGGCGACATGGTGCGAGATTTCACGGATCTAGCGACGAAGCTTGCATGCTCGTCCAGGCGAGAACTCGCGCGACCGGGATGGCTTCACTTATCCGATGACACTCGCGATCGCGCCCCCCGTCTCAAGGAGTGAAGGGCGACGGGCGTAGCGTTCATGAAGCCGGAGCGAGGCGTCACTCGACGATGCTGGCCGCTTCGAGGTGGCTACGAGAAAGAGGCGATCCCGTGTGAGGAGACCAGTCAGGCAGCCGCACGACCTTGACGAAAGCGTCGAGCGCGGGTGAGTAACGGCGGCCCTGCACGGCAAGCAGCCGGACCTCCCGCCAGACTGGATCGCCCTCGATTGGAAGTGCCTTCAGATCCATTCGAAGCTCGTATCGGCGGAGTCGTGCGCGAATGCGACTGTCGCCTCATTCATATCCGACACACTCTTTCTTCCGTCACACGGCCATCGCGAACGCGATCTGCTCAGGCTTGAACGGAGCCCGTGCAAGCCTGTTTGCGCGAGAATTCGCCAGAGTGCGCAAGCGGAAATCTTTTCTCAGCCAGCTCATTCGCCCGTTGGTGGCTCATCTTTAATCCGAGGTCCAAGGAGGCGAATGTTGCTGAGGATGTCAGAGGGTTCCTGGCGGATCGTGAAGTCCGGCTCAACGAAGGAGCCTCGGATGATGCCATCTTGGTCGATCACGAAAGTCGCCGGGATCGGCAGCATCCATTCGGTCGATCCGTGCCGTTGGCCGAAGTCGTAACCTTGTCCTGAATAGTGCGCCTTGGTTTCCTCGGGGACGCGAAATAGGACGCCGTAGGATATCGCCACGCCGTGGTCGACGTCCGCGAGCATCGTCAGGTCGAGGTTCAACTGACGTTTCAATTGCCTCGGTAGGTCGCGGGTCTCGGCAGACAGCACAACAAGATTCGATTGTAGGCTATCAAATTCGGCCTTGACCGTTTGAAGGGCGCGAAGTTCCGCGTTGCAGAATGGGCACCAGCCACCACGGTAGAAGCTAACGACGAGTGGCCCTTCACTGCGAAGCTGCTCAGAGGAAACAAGTCGCCCATGCGCATCGGGTAGAAGAAAATCGGGCGCTGTATCGCCAACTCGCAACGCATGCGACGCGATCTCTGCCTCGCGAAGCCAGTTAACGAGATAGAGGTACGATTCTCGATCGGCGTCGCTAAATCCGGCCATAAGGTCGTTGCGGACCTGGTTCAGGGTCTTGGTTAAGCGTTCAGACATTACTTCGACAGTCATCAGCATACCGGGCATCTCGAGAAATGGGCAATATATGTGGTCATGCGGACATCCTGGTCACTTCTGAGTGGCTTTAATGAAGGGACCAGTCGCGCAGCCGCGCGACCTTGACGAAAGCGTCGAGCGCTGGCGAATATCGGCGGCCCTGCACCGCAAGCAGCCGGACCTCCCGCCAGACTGGATCCCCCTCGATCGGAAGCGCCTTTAGAGAGGGGAGCCGGGGCATATGCTCGGGCGCGAGGACTATTCCGAATCCCGCGGCCGCCAGATGCTGCAGGTGCAGGTCCCGGCAGCTGCTGTGAATGTGATTTGGCGGGGCGTCGGGAAAGCATAGACGCTGAAATTTCGGAGCTACATCGCAGTTTGAGCGACCCAGAATAGTGGCTTCGCGAAGCGCTTCGATGCCGATCGCTGGAAGGCCTGCAAGCTCATGCGACGCGGCAAGAACGGCGACGTAACGCTCTTCGAACAGGGCCCAATCGTCGATCCGTTCCGGCTTTTCGTCGAGATCACCGACCAAGGCGACATTGACTTCACCTTCTAACAAAAGCTCGACAAGGCGGCTCGATGGCTCTTCTCGAAGCTCGACATGAAGGCCGGGGACGAATTTGCGAATTTCAGCGATCGGCTCCAGCACAAGCGAAGCAGAAATGGAAGGGGCGAGACCGATCGCTAGTGGAGCCACGTCCTTTTGCTGAAACTCGCGCGCTCGGCGTCGGACGGCTTCCGTCGACGCAAGAGCTCGCTCAAGCATGGGCAGCACCGCCTTCCCCAGGTCAGTGAGGTGGGTGAGTTGGCGTTCCCGGTAGATCAGCTGTCCACCGAGTTCCTGCTCCAGCCTTTGCACGCCCTTGGTCAGTGCCGGTTGCGTGACGCTACACATCTCTGCAGCGCGCGTGAAATTCAGCGTGTTTGCAAGAGCTAGAAAGTACCGAACCTGGTGGAGTTCCATCGTACGTTCACCGTTACCTATTTATGTCACTATTGAGGACGCGGGATGGCAATGCAGCATCACGCGGCGCTATATGCTAAAGTCACGTTGCCACTGGTCGAGGCGCGATGAAACCCACGGCGGGCATCGATGGACGGACGGACACGCTTTCTGGAATCTGGAGCTAAAAAGTGTTGAGGGATCAGTGGGCCACGCGTGCGCGAATCTGCGTAAGGACTGGAAAGAGCTCGGCTGGGTCGCCGCGTCGCGTGTAGTCGGCGCTGATATCCGCGTACTCCACGATCCCTTCCCTGCTTACTAAGAACCGAGCCGGCATCGTCAGTGTCCAGCTCGGCTCGCCATTGACGGCAGCGAGGTCCAGACCAGTTTCCATTTCCGTCGCACACAATTCCCTGGGCAGCTTCCAACGCACGCCAAACGCGCGAGCGACGCCCCCTCCACGGTCGACGAGACTGGAGAACGACAGGCCACTCATTCGCTCGGTTGAGCGGCTCTCATAGGCAGACTGCTGGGAAATCGCGACGATCGACACACCTGACGACCTGAGCCGCTGCGCGACAGCCTGGAGCGCGCACAAATCAAGATTGCAATACGGGCACCATCCCCCTATAGAAGGCAATTAGTACTGGGCCATTGTTTAACAGGTCATGGGATGAAATCATCCTGCCATCGGGATCGAGTAAACGGAATCCGGGGGCCAGGTTTCCTGCATGAATAGCTCTCTCGGCGATGCCTGCAGAAACCAGTTCGTCGATAGCTTCCTGACGGACGCGCCGGATATGCGGAGGGGTATTTTCATAACACTTGCCCGTAAGGGCATCGAGCTCGTCCTGGAGTGGCACTGCGGTTATCCTTACCGGATTCGGCAGGTTTATTATCGAAATAGGGGGGTGGCGGCACTGCGAGCTCGTTTTGCAACGCAAGTTTGACATATTCTCGCACGAAGTGCGAAAGATTCCATCCTAAGGAGACAATTTTCCTGTCGTGCCAGTTCTACGATTTCATCTCAGCATTGCGAGATCGTCGTCCAAGGACTTGCGCAGATAGGAAACGGCGAAATCGATGAAGACACGTATTTTCAATGGCAAGAGTGCTTGTCGCGCGTGAATAATATGTACCGGCGTCGGTTCGGGTTCAAAATCCTGGAGGACGAGCGAGAGCTTCCCCTCAGAGACGGGGTTGACGACCTGATATGAGAGGACGTTCGTGACGCCCACACCTGCAATGGCGGCGTCTATCGCTGCTTCCGCGGTATTGATCTTCAATCGGCACAGAGGACGGACACCGCGGCTCGGCCTGCCGTCCCGCGGATTGAAAATCCAGGTCGACCCCGAGGCAAGCGCTGTGTAGGTGACACACATATGATTGGCCAGATCGTCCAACGTCTTGGGAGTCCCGTGAGCGAAAAAATAAGCAGGACTCCCACACACGACCCGGCGAATTTCCCCAAGCTTGGTGGCGACGAGCGTACTGTCAGACAACATCCCGGTCCGCACCGCGAGATCGATGTTGTCATCGACCAGGTTAACTGTATGATCTGACAACGTTAAATTGACGCTTATTTGGGGAAATCTCGTTAGGAACGCGGCCAGTACTGGTACCACATAAAGTCGACCGAAGACGATCGGCGCCGTGATCGAAAGACCGCCGCGCGGAACATTATGCGCTCCAGCGGCCTGGGACTCGGCTTCGCCGACATCATCGAGAATGCGTCTGCATGCTGCTAGGTAGGAAACTCCCGCCTCTGTCAGCGCCAACTTCCGCGTGGAGCGAACCAGAAGCTGGGTATTGAGATGCGCCTCGAGATCGGCGACCTTACGGCTGACCGTGGGAAGCGGTACATTCAGCTGCCGCCCCGCCGCGGAGAAACTCCCGGCCTCAACCGCAGCGATAAAATATTCCATTGCTTCCAAACGATCCATTTTTCTCTCACTTTCCGAGAGGGCGACCGCTTCTTTAGCCTGTAATGGGGGTGTTCGGTAGAGGCTCTCCTCTTGCTGCGGTGATCAAGAGCAGTGAAGATGGAGAGCTCATCTGCTGCCGGACCACCACCAGCCCAGAGTCTCCGTCGCGGAACTTTCAATCCATCGGGCGTGATAGTCATCAGCTTCCCTGTTCAGTGATCGACGGAAAGACAAACGCTCAATCCGCATCGATATTCGGGATCTGGAGTTCAGCCAGATCATTCTCATAACTGGCCAAAGGGCAGGCGTTGCGGTCGCGAATGGTGGCATCCGCGCGCGTGTGAATATCCGCGCTAATGCCAAGAATTTTCCCGACGGGGCAGAGGTTCGCGGCCTCCAGCAAGAATGCGCGCTGTTGCACGTCGAGCTCGCCGCCAAGCACGAGGGTGCGCTCGAAAGAATCTCTTCCGCCATGGGCGCCGTGGTGGAAGCTGACGGCAACTTCCACCCGCTCGAGCGGAAGATTCTGGCGCCGGGCCTGAGAGCGAACCGTCATCGCGGTGCATGCCGCGAGAGATGCGCCGAGAAGGTCGTAAGGATTAGGACCTGAAGATATGTGGCCGAGGCCATCTGGACCGCCGATCGGGAATTGAGATTCATCAACCTGGCCAACCAGCGCGCCATCGTTCATGAGGTCGCTCGCGACGACAACTTCTCGGAACCTGGGTGTCTCGTCCTGTGGCGCCACTGAGCGTCCTTTCATCGTGTCTTGGGTGGTCATGCGAACCGACATTGCCAACTGCCAAAATCGTCCGGTCTTGATCGAGCGAAGTCTATCTCAGCCGTTAGTTCGTCCCCCGGTGGCGATATCGGAATTCTTGCGAAATATTAGCGACGCGTCTATTCGGGCCGGTGCTGCGCGCAGATTAAATTCAGCCACCATTCGGGTAAAGTTATCATATCCATAATTGGGAGGAATGCTCGGCGACCTCAGCGCCGAAGCTCAGCGAGAAGGAAATCCATGAACGCGCGTGCTGCGGGTTTTATGATCTTTCCGGTTACGAACACCGCATTGACTTCCATTGAACCGAAATCCCAGTCGGACATCACCTGCACGAGTTCTCCGGCCTCGAGCTCTGGCCGCGCGCTTGTTTCGCTCGACGCGGCGATCCCCAGCCCGGCGATGGCGCTTGCGATGGCGCCTTCGTTGATGTTGACAGCGAGTTGGCAGTCAACGCGCACGGAGGTGACGCGACCGTCCTTGCGAAACGAGAACGTCGACGATGAATGCGCCGGACTGATGATCATCGAATGGTTTGCGAGGTCTGACGGCATAGTGGGCGTGCCCCGCTCCCGTAAATAGTCTGGGGAGGCTGTGAGTATTCGCGGGTAGTGGACAAGTTTACGCAACGTCAAACTCGAGTCTGGAAGGACGCCGAACTGGAACGATACGTCGATGCCCTCAGTCACGAGGTCTGGGTAGCGGTCAGTCACCCGTAGCTCGATTTTAAGCTCCGGGTGCTGTTTCATAAACGTGGGAAGACGCGGGATGACTTCTCTGAGCCCGAAGCTGATAGGCGTGCCTATGCGGAGCGACCCGCGTAACTCTCCCGTCCCCCGAGCCTCATGATCGGCCTCGTCGAGCGCGGCGAGGATCGTCTCCACCCGCATCAGGTAGGCTGCTCCGGCGTCCGTCAGCGTCACCGCTCGGGTTGTTCGGCTGAAGAGCATCGCGCCAAGATCGGCTTCAAGCGCTGCGATAAGGCGTGAAGCTGAAGGCTGAGAGAGACCGAGTTCACGACCGGCGCTCGAAAAATTGCCTACCCGAGCTGCACGGGCAAACAGTTTCAGTGCTGTAAGTCGGTCATTCATCACTTCTCTGATTTTCTTCTGATTTCCTTGGCGGTTTCCGTGGTCTAAATGTCACCTCTCAAATGCAATGATAATATGCTAAATGAGAGACTTTGTCTCTCATTTTTCGAGAGAAGATAGAGTTTGCGTCGCGAGGTGGCGACCCGGTGAAGAGGGCCCCAGAGGTTTTCCGAACGCTTGCAGAAGACAGAAATGGTCGCCTCCGATGACTCTTTTTTCGGGCGCTGAGCCAGTGCGATAGTCGGTGTCGGCCGAGCATGGCCTAAACGAAATGATCCAGGCCACGGGACGCTCGACTGGGTGGTCGAACGATGATACATAGGCGTCTCAACGATGTGCGGCCAATCGACATATATGAGACGCCAGGCTTGGACTCCCCTCCCTTTGCCGTTCTTTGCCGGACATTCCGTCGAGGCGACACGGTTGATTGGCACGCGCATGCAGAAGCGCAGGTGATTTTTGCAACTTCAGGAACGATGCAGGTTTATACAGACTCCGGTCGTTGGTTTGTTCCGCCCCAGCTAGCGCTCTGGGTGCCGCCGCGAATGCCTCACCGGGTTGATATGATATCCGATACCGAATTGCGGATGATCTACTGGCACCCCTCGGTACTACAGGAATGGATACCAGATAGGCCGCTCGACTACATATTCGCCCTCGCGGCAACCCCCCCCTTCTCCGGGAATTAATCCTGTCGGCCGTGAAGGATGGTGTCTCGCCTCAAAAGGCTGAGCTCGCGGCCCGATTGATTCCTCACGAACTTATCGAGACACCCAACATTCCGGTATTCCTTCCGATGCCGACAGGCGCGATTGGGAAGCGCGTCGCGGATCTGGCCTTAGCGGATCTGCGAATGCACCTCTGCGCAAGCGACCTTGCCATTCGCGCGGCAACTTCGATTCGCACCATAAGTCGGATATTCCCGGCAGAGACAGGTTTGACTTTCAAGGTTTGGCGACAGCGAGCAAGAATAGCTCTGGCAATTGATCAACTTTCGGCTGGGCGCACGATCTCACAGGTCGCAGCAGATATAGGTTTCGGCAACACCGCAGCGTTCTCGTTCGCTTTTCGGCAAATAATGAAGATGACTCCGACAACCTTTCTTCATCATCTCCCAGCCCCGGTTGTCCAGTCGACGTAAAAAAGCGAAACGGCAGTCAGTTCCCCACGGAATCGAGAGCAGCTCGACGTCTCCATCGAGCGGCGACGTTGCTTCCGAGGCGTTCTGTTCGTGGCAATCCTGTACCCACCGTGCCGCGGACCCCCGCACAATAACGACCGTCTATAGACTCCATGACGAGAGATGATTTCCCTCGTTCGCGTCGCAGCGTCATTTTCCCGGGGCTGGCCCCATAGTCTCAGCATCCGGCACTCGATCGATGCTGCTCCAGCCCTGCGTGTTGATTGAACACTTTAAATGACGCGAAAGAGAACGACACTTATGTCCCAGGAAGCCTACGATATCGTCATCGTCGGAGCGGGCGCAGCCGGCTGCGTCGTCGCGAGTTACCTTGCCGAACACACCGATGCATCGATCGCCTTGATCGAAGCGGGCGACACTGATCGCGATCCATTCATCCACATTCCGGCCGGCTTCGCCAATATGTTGGTCCACGATCGGCATGTCTGGACGTACGAAACGGTTCCTCAGCACGGCACCAAGCGAGCCTATCGCTCGGCAAAGGTGCTCGGCGGCGGTTCCTCGATTAATGCAATGTGTTACGTTCGTGGTCAGACGCGTGACTTCGCTGCGTGGCAACGCGCGGTCGGGGAAACCGGCAAATGGTCGTATGAAGACCTGCTTCCTGTGTTCATGGCGCAGGAAGATAACGATACGTTCCACGACGACTATCACGGAATTGATGGTGGTCTGGCGGTTCAGCAGCCGAAGGGTATCAACAAACTGAATCAATATTGCCTCAAGGCTTTCCAAGAGTATGGGGTTCCTTTCAACCCGGATTATAACGGCAAGAGCCAGATCGGCGTCTCGCCGGTACAGTCTACGGTCGGAAACGCGCGCAGGTGCAGTGCAGTCGATGCCTATCTACGTCCACACCTCGCCTCCGGCCGCGTCACCCTCCTCACCGAGAAGACGGTCGTTCGGATTCTCATCGAAAACAAACGGACCGTCGGCGTTGAGCTGCGCGGCCAAGGTTCCGAGACGATCATGGCTGGCGAGGTTGTGCTGTCGGCGGGCACCGTCCATAGCCCGACCATCCTTATGCACTCGGGCATCGGACCGGCCGAACAGCTTGCCCAGCATGGTATTGCGGTGATAGTCGATTCTCCTGACGTGGGGGAAAATCTCCATGACCACCCGATGGTGCCCGTTCGTGCTTATGTAAAGGGTGATCTCGGTTACCAGGGCGCCGCGCATGGCCTCGGCACTCTGAAGGCGGGGTTGCGTTATCTCGTCACCAAGGACGGTCCCGCGTCGGGCAACGGCATAGAGACGGTTACTCATTGGAATCCATCCGATTTTTCCGCTGCGCCCACGATCCAATGCTATCACGCACCGATTATCTTGAATGAGCAGCTCGGCCCGGCAGGGGATCGTTCGGGCATCACATTCGAACTTGTAGTGCTGCAGCCCAAGAGCCGCGGCTGGGTGCGGCTGGCCAACAGCGACCCGATGTCGATGCCCCTTATCAACCCGAACTTCATGGGTGAAGAGGAAGACTTGAAGGCTGCGGTAGAGGCGGTAAGAGCGATCCGCCAGGTTATGGCGCAAGCCTCGCTGGCGCCCGTGATCGCTGAAGAGATGGAGCCCGGCCCGAGTATCCAATCGGACGTCGAGATCGGCGAATGGGTGAAGCGCGCAGTGACGACGATGTGGCATCCAGTCGGTACCTGCCGGATGGGCCAGGATTCACGAGCGGTGGTTGACGCGGGGCTCAAGGTTCGCGGGGTCGACGGCCTTCGGGTGATCGACGCCTCGATCATGCCGAACATTACGAGTGGCAATACGAACGCCCCCACACAGGCGCTCGCGCGTCACGCGACGGCGATGATGGTCGAGGATTTGAAGCGGCACTAGGAAGCCCTCACGCTGGCTGATGGGGCGCTGACCGGGCTCCGCTGCCAGCGCCTCTCCGGTTGTCGGCCAAAGGGTTGGTCTCCTCATCCCGCGTCCTCAGTCGTTGATGGGAACGGGAACTCTCAAGCGCGTTCGCACGGAAAGCCGCGCGGACAAAATTGGGTCTAAAGATGAAGAATACGAGAAAAATCAGGACGTTCGCCACGGCGCTGGTGTTTGCGGGTCTGGTCGCGAGCGTCGGCCACGCGCAGGATGCGGAGCATGGAAAGAGTGTCTTCAAGGCCTGCTCGGTGTGCCACTCCACCGATAAGACGAATCGGGTCGGTCTGGGTCTGGAAGGAATTGTTGGTCGGCTGGCGGGTACATCTCCCGGCTTCCGCTATAGCAAAGCGATGAAGGATGCGGGAATGATCTGAGATGCCACGTCGCTCGATGGGTTTTTGGAACTTCCCCAGAAGGCGGTGCCCGGAAACAGGATGCCCTATGCAGGGTTAAAGGACGCTGCAGACAGGGCTGACGTCATTGCCTACCTTTCGACGTTGAAATAGCGACGCGTTGCTTGGGCGATTATCGACGTGTTGCCATAGGATGGGTGTGAGAACCTCGATCTCCAACGCGGGATCAAATTTGGGGTCATCGATGTAGCCGCGTCGGCTGAATATAACGGGTGCCCCTCGTGAGTCTTCCGGCGGCAGATCAGTGAGGGTGCCGTTTGGTAGTGAGCTTGCTGGATGCTAACTGGACCGAAGGGAATGAAAATGACGGGGACTAGATCAGAGCCGGACTTTGGAGGCGTCGTTTCTCAGGAAAACGGTGACCAAGCGCCCGTCGACAACCAATTCTATCTGGCACTTGCGCCCTTCGATTCTTTTGATGATGTAACGCAGCTGGATCGATATCGCCCTCTACCAGATAACTGGATTATCGCCGTCGCTGATGTCAGCCAGTCGACCGAAGCTATCCAACAGGGACGCTACCGCGAGGTAAATACGGCCGGTGCAGCGGTTCTCGCAGCCGTCAGCAACGCACTCCCCGACCTTCAATTTCCGTTCACGTTTGGAGGAGATGGCGCGAGCTTCGCTGCACCTGGTGCTTATTCGTCCATCATCAAAGACACGCTTGCAAAAACGGCAGCCTGGGCCGGGGACGCACTAGGTCTCGTACTGCGCGTGGCAATCATTCCTGTAGCGGACATCCGTGCTCGGCATTTGGACGTCCTCGTCGCCCGATTCGCGCCCTCTTCGAATGTTACCTACGCAATGTTTGCCGGCGGAGGGCTTGCGTGGGCCGAGCGCGAACTGAAGAACGGCCGTTATGCGGTCCCGCGTGCGCCCTTCGGCGAAACAGCCGACCTCACAGGCCTTTCGTGTCAATTTGCTCCGATCAGCGCCAAGCACGGCGTCATCTTGTCTCTAATCATCATTCCGCGCGATGATCCGACTTCGTTCATGGAGCTCATACAGGAACTCTTGCGGACGCTCCGCCCCTATGATTCCGGCCTACATCCATTACCGGCCAACGGTCCGCTTCCTGCATGGACCGGCGCCCATCTTGGTCATGCTATCAAGACCGGCAGTCGAAACACGCCCCTTGCGACTTGGGCTGCGAAATGCTTGCGCGCGATCGTGGCACGGGTGGCGACCCTCCTGGGCGTCCGAATTGGTGGCTTTCATGAAGCTCGGTTTCGGCGAGAACTCGTGGAGAATACGGACTTTCGAAAATACGATGACGGCTTGCGCATGACACTGGATTGCTCCGCTGAACTCGCCGACGCGATAGACGTACGGTTGGAAGAGGCTCAACGGCGAGGTGCATGCTATTTTGGCACGCATCGACAGTCGGCCGCGAATCTTACGTGCTTTGTGCCATCGCCCACCCAAGCCAATCACGTCCACTTCGTGGATGGCGCTTCGGGTGGCTACGCGTTTGCTGCCCTCAACCTCAAGCGAAATATTGCAGGCGGTTTTGGCCCCGAGACCACGCGCTAGTCTCCAGTGGAACATTTCTACGGCATCCGTCCCGGATAGATTGCTTGTGAGCGTCCATCGTTCTCACGCAGGTTGCGCGGCTTTTCGCCCGGTCGCTGTACGGCGATAGTCGCTCGGGTCTCGTTCGTAAGCCTGTCGGAAAGCTCGTACAAAGCTTGAGCGGCTTTGGTATCCTGCATTGCGAGCAATGACGTCGACCGTTGTCGCCGTCGTCGTCAAATCGATTGCGGCCTGGCGCATTCTCAATTCTCGCAAGACAACCATCGGCGATCGGCCAAAGATCCCCGAGAATCTCGCCATGAACCCAGAACGACTCAATCCTGCATTGTGTGCCAAGCTTTGAACCGAATGCGCGGCTCCCGGCCGTGCCACCATATCCGCGAAAGCGCGGGTAATCTGCCTGTCGGCAAGTATCGAGAATCGCTCCGTCCACGGTTGGGATGACCCGAGGGACCGTCGCAACAACGAGACAAGGACTTGCTTGAGCAGCGACGAGGTCATGGCTCCAACACCGACCTCCTGCTGAAACAACTCGTCCATAGCTTCGCGAAGCTTCAGATCGATCTTGTCCTTCGGCTCGAACTGCTCGATAACCGGTTCGCGCAAATCGCCAAACAGCCTCACCGACTGACCAAAGAGTGCAGTAAAATAACCGCAGATCTGAACGACTTCAGGCCGTTCATTCGGGACTGCGAGACGGAGGATGCCACCTCGACGTGTCCAACAGTCCTTCGAGATAAGCGTCGGCGAGCCGATTCCGCCGTCAACCTCGATGGTAAACGGAGTGTTTGGCGGCACGATGATGAGCATATGAGGGTTTAACGGCATTCGTGGTCCGCCATTGATAGATATACGTCCCACCCCGCTCAAGTTGTAATGGATTCCGGGTGCGTCGATCTTCCCCATTTCGACTCGATGGCCGCGCGGCACCAGAAGCTCGATCAGCGCGATGACATCGATGTCGATCGCCTGCATCAAGTTGTCGAGGTCGGTGGTCGACGCCCTGACATTGGAGACCTCGGGCGGCGAAACGTTCTGTTCGACGAGATCGCGGTTCGGAGCCGCTTTTGAAATTTCTTGCATAACTGTAGTGGCCCTGTACTGCCCGGCCGCCGGCACCGTTAGTGCGTGGAAAGCCATTCTCAAAGGATCAGTGGGCATAACTACACGCATTTTTACCACCGAATTTCTGGTCTCACCAACGATTATTGTTACATCCTCGGGAGAAAATTAAGCGCTTCGATAACCGGCCGTGAGTTCGACCGCACCGCATTGTGGTCCCACGCGACCGCTCCGGAAAAGGCTCGCGTTTGCGGACCCGAAAGGCGTCCTCCCGAGAGCGACGACTTTCAAGCGAAGCCAACGAACACTTCTGAAGGGTGTGCATCACGATCCGTCATCCCTCGCCGCGGCGCGCGGGAATGACGGGCAAGCGTTAAGACGACGACCGCAGTGAATTCGTATCGAACGGTAGATTGCGAAGGCGCTTACCGGTGGCGGCAAAGATCGCATTGTTCACTGCGGCGCTGACAACAGCTGTTGGAGCTTCACCCACGCCACCGGGAGCCTCCAGGTTCTGAATCAAATGCGTCTCGACCACTGGCACTTCATCGATACGCATCGGCAGATAGGTATCGAAATTGCCCTGTTCGACCCGTCCATCCTTGAACGTGATTGAGCCATGAAGTGCTGCGGTCAGGCCGAAAAGCGTTCCACCCTGAATCTGCGCCTCGATTGTGTCGGGATTAACGTGCATGCCGCAATCAATCGCACAGACGATCCGCTTCACCTTCACCGAGCCATCGGGCGCCACCTCAACCTCGGCGACCTGCGAAGTGTAGCTTCCATATGCGAATTGTACGGAAATCCCTCGGCCATGCCGTGGGGGAAGTGGTGTTCCCCACCCCGCTTTTTCAGCCGCATGCGACAGGACAGCAAGCGCCCGTGGATTGTGAGCAAGCAATCCCTGGCGATAGGCGACCGGATCTTGCTTCGCCGCATAAGCGAGCTCATCGATGAAGCTTTCGATCACAAAAATATTGTGAGTAGGCCCGACACCTCGCCACCACGATGTCCGGACACCTTGGGGCTCGACCCGTACATAGTCGACATGGATGTTCGGCAGCGCATAGGGAGGCTCAGCCGCTCCTTCCACGGCATCGGGGTCCAATCCGTCTTTCACATAAGGGGGATAATATCGAGCCATGACCGAGGAACCGGCGATCCGATGTGTCCAAGCAACCGGCTTGCCGCTCTCATCAAGCCCGGCAGAGAGGCGATCGAGATAATACGGCCGATACATATCGTGCTGGATGTCTTCCTCGCGGCTATAGATCACCTTCACCGGACCATCGACGTGCTTGGCAATCTTGACCGCGAGTATCGTACCATCGGGTTCCAGTCGTCGGCCGAAGCCCCCGCCAATGAGATGGTTGTGAATTTTGATCGCATCCTTTGGCAAGCCTGTGAGCTGGGCCACCTGTGACTGCGTGATCGTCGGTGCCTGTGTTCCGACCCAGATGTCGCAACGATCCTTCTGCAGATGGACGGTACAGTTCATCGGCTCCATCGCCGCATGGGCCAGGAAAGGCACCTGATAGATCGCCTCAACCCGTTGTGCTGCCCCCGCGAGAGCCTTCACGACATCACCGACGCTACGGGCAACCGTGCCCGGTTTTTGCGATTCGTGTTCCAATTGTTTGACGATATCGGCGCTATTGACCTTGCCGTTCGGCCCGTCGTCCCACGTGATGGCGGCGGCTTCGAGCCCCTTTTTCGCTGCGCCTGTGTGATCCGCCACGACGGCAACAACTTCACCGATGTTGACCACCTGCCGGACACCTTTTACTTCCAGCGCCGCTTTCTCGTCGACCGAATTGGCTTTGCCACCGAGCACCGGCGAAATCGCAATCGCGGCAAACTTCATTCCCGGTTGTCGTGAATCGATGCCGTAGTGCGCGCGCCCATCGACCTTGATCGGCGAATCTATGCGCTTAGCGCGCGTGCCGATCAGGGTGAAATCCTTGGGATCCTTCAATTTTACCGTTGCTGCGGGAGGCACGGGCAGCTTCGCAGCAGCCTCCGCGAGTTCACCGTAGCTCAAATATTTCGAACCCGAGGAATCGAAAACGACACCATCATCGGCGAGACAGGTCGCAGGATCGACATTCCACTGGCTGGCAGCCGCCGCTATCAAGAGAGTGCGAGCCACGGCCCCGGCCTGACGCAGCGGCGTCCAGAAGGCACGGACAGACGCAGAACCACCCGTATTTTGTATGCCTATGAGCGAGTTGACGTAAAGCGCCTCGTTTGGCGGCGCGTGTTGAACCTGGATCTGGTCGAGCTTCACTTCCATTTCTTCGGCCAGAAGCATCGACAGCGACGTGTAAACCCCTTGACCCATCTCGACCATCGGCATGATCAGGGTCACGACGCCGGTCGGGCTGATCCGTATAAAACCGTTCGGAGCAAAAGCATCCGTAACCTCGTCGTCGATCACCTGAGACGCAGCTGCGGCGAAGACGGGCTCGGTGCTCGCACCCACCAGTGCGAAACCAAGCAGCAAACCTGTGCCATGAATAAAGGTGCGTCGCGACATTGCTGTTTCATCGCCATTCTGTTTTCTTAGAACTAGCTTGTCCATGATCTCAAATTCCCGCGGCGTGCTTGATCGCGGCACGGATGCGTTGATAGGTGCCGCATCGACAGACATTGCCCGACATGGCAGCGTCGATGTCCTCATCGGTCGGCTTCGGAATGTCCTTCAACAGTGCTGCCGCAGACATGATCTGACCTGACTGGCAGTAGCCGCACTGGACCACCTCGAGGTCCAGCCACGCTTTCTGCAAGGCCGCCCCCTGCGGCGCCTCTCCGATCGCCTCGATGGTGGTAATCGCGCTCTCGCCGACGCTGTCGACCGCAGTCTGACAGGAGCGGACCGGCTGGCCATCGAGATGGACGGTGCAGGCACCGCACAGCGCTTGGCCACAGCCGAATTTGGTCCCAGTCATACCGAGTACGTCGCGAAGCACCCACAAAAGCGGAATATCGCCGTCGACGTCGACCTCACGAAGTGCGCCGTTGATTTTCAACGTCAATGCCATGCATGCCTCCTAAGCTCGTCGCGAGTGAGCGCTGAGCCAAACGCACACGCACTCGCCACACCAATGACCGAGATTTGTCCCAGCTCCACCGAGTGTTGCTTGATGAGATCTGTGACAGCAGTGCGCATTGATCGCAGCGAGGGTCCCTTTTTTCCAATAACCGGTACGTATGGTTTCCATAGCAGCGGGGAATATCACGCCGGTCCACGCTAGCATTCGGGAAACTGGGCAGGTCTCCATGCGTCTACGACGCAGCTATATTCCCCCTCACCCCAGCCGATGTCGGTGMAAGTGGTCGACCACAGGGAGTATGCCCCGCATATCGGAGGGGCGGGTTTGATCCGGATTGATCTCCGAGTAGACGATGACGCCATTTCGATCGACGACGAAGCGCGCGGGGATCGGTAGCGTCCAGCTCTCCTCGCCGTTCAATGCGGGCAAGTCGACGCCTCCCGCCTTGTGCAAGCTTCGCAAGAGTTCCGGTACCACCCAGCGGACGCCGAACTTTAAACTCACCTCGCCGCCTAAATCTCCAAGAATCGGAACTTCGACGCCGGCGAGGCTGCGCGCCCGGCGGTTCTCGGGCGCCGTCTGTTGCGATATGGCGAGAACTTCCGCGCCTCGAGCTCTGATCGCCGGGCGCAACTGGTCGAGCGCGACGAGGTCGTGATTGCACGCGGGAGACCATGTGCCGGAATAGAATGTCAGAACAATCGGACCGCGGTGTGATTGCACGCGGGAGACCATGTGCCGGAATAGAATGTCAGAACAATCGGACCGCGGT